>CAZEYJ010000149.1:0-26209 GCA_964516795.1 uncultured bacterium | reverse complement strand
GCTCCGATAATGAGTGCTTTTTTATGCTTCTTCGCAAATTTTTTAACATGCTTCCATTGTTTGTGAAGCCAGCTCTTACACAGAACGATCTCCCCGTGTTTATTTAAGACAGCAGGGGCAATCATGTACTGATATTCTCCGGGATCTGCAAAAGAAAAAGGACTCTCATAGAGATTCGCTTCTCCATTCAAAAGCTCTTCAATGTCATGATCTAGTGATAAGCTTTCATCAGAATCGTCTGGAAGAACCCCTTCCTTGGCTAAAAAAGCGACGAAATGTTTAACGTTTTCAAGATCTTGAGAGGTACATTTATTTTCCAGCTCACCTGATTCAATTTCATCAAAGAGGCGCAGCATATCATCATAGGACAAACTGTAATCTTTTGCTGTTTCTGCCTCCTCGTCATTGATTCCTTGCGCTTGGGTAGCAGATCTCATCAAAACATCATGAGGATGCACGAGCATAGACGGTACGGTTGTGAGAAGCACTAAGGATGTCAGGAGCTGGAGTTTGCGCATGTGATTCTCCTCAAATTGTTCATTGCGCTCGCAACTTTACAATTCAAAGATCTGCTTGTCAATCAGCTTTTTTAGAGGCTGTCTAGAACTTATACCGATGATTTTTTCCTAGGCATGGCAATAGCTACGAAGCCGACGACCAGTGGTAACTGGAAGTTGGACTGATTTCGCTCTCTTCGCTCGCCAAATCAGTCCAAGATTTACAAATTACCAAATAAGTATCTGCCCGCGCGCTCCGCTTGAGGCTTGCGCTGTCTAAAGTGGTCCGTTTCCAGAAGGAAGTTGAGGATCCGTTTGGTAATATTCAGGCCATTTTGGTCCTCGTAACACTCAAGCCCTTCCACATGGTGCCATCGATAAGACTCAGGTGGGTTGACCACGGTGCTTTTAAAGCGCATCTGTACAACACGCTCAGCATCGACCAACTCGGCCGGCGATGCTGGGTCCGGAATCATCCGGTCATCCGGATGATGCACAACAAGGGCCCGCTGCCTCATCGCCTCAAAAGCCTCAGAGGTATCGATGTTCCAGTTGAGCATCGACACTAAACCGGATATGATCGCCTTGACACAGAATCCAATCGGCCCTCCTCGCAAACAGCTCGGGATGAATGAGTTCACTTGCGGAGAGTGCTTGGCCACATCGGAAATGCTGCGAAAGGAGCGAAGGTTCACATAATTGCCCGCATCGGAATGAAGGTGCCGCGTCAAAGCGCCAATCCCCCCTCCGAACGAATAGCCCAGCATGTGCAAATTCCTTTTCGATATCTGCATTCCCCCATGCAAGGCTTGGATGACGGCATCGCCGTCCAAGACGCATTCCTTCTGGTCCATCGCATGGAAACGGTAATCGAAAACGACAACATTAAAAGGGATTGGGGAATTTTTTCCCTTATTCAACAGCCAATCCCAACTCCGCCCCTTTGCTAGTCCTCCATTCGGATTAAAGCAGACGATCGTCGGCACATCCCTGTTCTCTGCGCGGCGATGCTTATAAAACGCCCCTTCGACCCTCGCTCCATCCGGCGTTTGTACTTGCAATTTCGTCGGTTCATAAGTCCGGATCAAATCTGCCATTGAGGGATCGTGTTCCGGATGAGACCAACGCTCAGACCAATTCTCCTCGCAGCGAGATCTTTCTTCTAAAGATTCATTCGAGGCGGGAATCACAATGCTGGCGCAGAGCCGCTTGAATGGGCTCAAAAAGAAATTTGCCAGGGAGCAGATCCCCTTCCAAGCGCAGTAAAAGATTTTTTCAAGAAGAGGCTTATCTGAATGCTTCCAAATCGCGCAGACATCGGAGCTCAAATGGATATTTGAAGCATTCCACTGAGTTCCAAAGGAACTAACATTAATCACAGACATAAAAATACCCCCAAATTAAATTTGGAGGCATTATGAAATAAAACCTAATTAAAAACCAATCAATTAAACATTATACGATGTCGAGGTAATATTACCTCCCGTACCCGTCCAATTGGTATGAAAAAATTGACCGCGCGGCTTGTCCACCCGTTCATACGTATGCGCGCCAAAGAAATCGCGCAGCGCCTGAATGAGGTTCGCCGGAAGCAGTCCTGAGCGGTATCCGTCAAAGAATGCCAACGCTGTGCTGAAACACGGCGTAGCGATTCCATGCAGGGCCGCTTGAGAGACAACTCGTCTCCATCCCTCTTGGGCGCTTGAGATCTCCTTGCGAAAATACTCATCAAACAACAAGGAAGGAAGATCAGGTTTCCGATCATAAGCTTTCTTGATATCGTTCAAGAAGCGGCTGCGGATGATGCATCCAGCCCGCCACATCAGCGCAATCGAGCCATAGTTGAGCTTCCATTTCATCTCCTTTGCCGCAGCGCGCATGAGCATGAAGCCTTGAGCATAGCTGATGATCTTAGACGCATAAAGCGCCTGCCGGATATCTTCGATCATCTGCTTCTTGTCACCTTTAAATGGACTGGCCGTATGAGGGTATAATTTTTCAGCCTGGAGACGCTCCTCTTTTAAAGAAGAAAGGCATCGGGCAAAAACCGCCTCGGCGATCAAAGAAACAGGAATTCCTAGGTCAAGCGCACTGATCCCCGTCCACTTCCCTGTCCCCTTCTGTCCGGCGACGTCCAGGATCTTATCGACAAGAGGCGAACCGTCGGCATCGCGATGGGTGAAAATCTGCGCTGCAATATCGACCAAAAAGCTGTTGAGGACCCCTTTGTTCCACTCGGCAAAAATCCCCTGGATCTCATCGACCGAACATCCCAGCAAATCCTTGAGCAGCCAATATGCCTCGGAAATGAGCTGCATATCCCCATACTCGATCCCATTGTGGACCATCTTGACATAATGCCCTGCGCCGCCGTCGCCGACCCATTCG
This sequence comes from uncultured bacterium, assembly GCA_964516795.1. Lineage (GTDB taxonomy): Bacteria > Chlamydiota > Chlamydiia > Chlamydiales > Rhabdochlamydiaceae > Acherontichlamydia. The sequence continues at coordinate 23,324 of CAZEYJ010000149.1, read as the reverse complement.
CAGCAAGGGAGTCCATCTTCCTCCGCCTTCGCCGCAATCCCCTGGAAGATCGGCTTGACTGCCTGCCATCCATCGGGATTGCCTCCCGGCATGATCGAAGGGCCGTGGCGCGCCCCCTCCTCTCCTCCGGAGATTCCCGTGCCGATATACAAAATCCCCTTGGCCTTCAACATCTCGTTGCGCCGCTCAGTATCGGGATAATGGCTGTTGCCCCCGTCGATCACGATATCTCCCTTCTCCAAAAAAGGAAGGCATTCTTCAATCAGCTCATCGACCGGCTTTCCCGCCTTCACCATCATCATCACTTTGCGCGGCCTTTTCAATTGCTGAAAAAATTCTTGAAGCGAATGGCAGCCAATCACATGAGTATTTTTCGCCGGCCCCTTTAAAAAATCATCGACCTTGGCCACAGTCCGGTTAAATACGGCGACCGTATAGCCGTGATCATTCATATTCAAAACTAAATTTTGTCCCATGACCGCCAGGCCGATCAATCCAATATCTGCAGTCTGCTGCCCCATTTTCTCTCTCTCCTCAGTAATTGTTGTTGAGCCAAACGGCGAACTTCTTGTAAACTATTCGAATCATTGTCCTCGTAGCTCAGGTGGATAGAGCGGTCGCCTCCTAAGCGGCAGGTCGCGCGTTCAACTCGCGCCGAGGACGATCTTTTAGGTTCTCAAATAACGGTCCACACCTTGCGCAATCCCAACAGCGATCCTGTCCAGGTAGTGCTTATCTTTTAATTTGCCCCTCTCCTGCTGGTTCGTAATGAACCCTCCTTCAACAAGAACAGCGGGCATCTCCGTCTCTCGGATCACATGAAAATTGCCTCGCTTGACACCTCGCGACAACCCATCCGTCTGATCGAGGACCCTGCCTAGCACGCAATCGGCAAGCCGCTGCGACGCTCTCGAGCGCCACATCTCATCTGAATTGTAATAAAACACTTCGATCCCCTGCGCTTCGAGGCTTTTGGAAGCATTGTAATGGATGCTCACAAAAAGAGAGGCTTTGGCCTTGTTCGCAATTGACACCCGCTTAGGGAGCGAGACATACGTATCGCGGCTCCGCGTCAAAATCACCCGATAGCCGAGCTCCTCCAGATGCTTCTTCGTGAGCAGCGTCGTCAGCAAGGTCAGCTTCTTTTCCAAAAAAGAACGGACCTTCGCCCCTTCATCGGTGCCGCCATGCCCTGCGTCCAAAATGACGACAGGCTTCATCTCAGAATAATGATCGCCAAATTTTCCCGGCCGGTAGGCATCATCCACCGGATATCTTCCCGCTGCATGAGCTGCCGCAAAAAAAATAAAGCACAAAACTAGTGTGATCGCGCGTTGGTAGCGCATGCAAGGCTTCTCGCTGCTAAGTTGAACTGGCGCCGTCAGGACCGGCTATTCATGCTGTTTCTGTATAAATGTAAGGGGGGATCGGATTAGAGTCAACGGTCTCATTTTTTTATCCAAGCCAGCAAGAGCCTGCCTGCAAGCATTAACCCAACTCGTCCCCTATTCTTCTTGTCTAAAACATTAAGCAAAATACGCGAGGTACAAGGTTCTCGACAAACCAAAGTGGTTACACCCCGGTTATTAAATCAATTATTTTAAAAATTAGGTCAACACGCATCGACATTCTGATCATGCCAATTTTAAACATCAAAAAAACTTTAACTTTACAGCAGGCCATTAAAAACAATTAATCTACTACATAAAAACAAAATGAAATTATTTTTAAAAACCAAAAAACAAAACAAAGACGTTTTATTAAATAACGAAACATGATATATTTCGACGTTAATTATTTTAACAAATTGGTTTTATATGATTTTAGATTCATATACAAGGGCTTCCAATGCATTTTATGGCATCATAGAAAGACACGATGCCAAGGTCCTGTTTATCCCTCAGGCAATTCCTATCGTCGGAGCGATCGTCTCTGTTCCCGTTGCAATCTTTGCTGCGGTCATCGCTATTGACAAAGTGGCCAAAGCCCACTTTTCCGATGCTAGAAATAATGAAGCCCAGCGAGAAAAACTTTTACAGGATAGCAAAGATTGGGGTATCATCTTGGCAAACCAAGTTCTTAACATAGCGACAGGGGGACTCTTGAACAACCTATGGCTGCTCATCCCTGATCATTCCTTCGAAGAAAATCATCCCTAACCAAGCGAGGTTTAAATGACTGGGATTTCAGATTCCTTCACAGCGGTTGTCCGCAGGCAAGCTGCGGAACTCTTATTTTTTCCTTGGCAAGCGATTCCTGTTGTCGGAGCCGTTGCCTCGATTCCCGGCATAGGGATTGCTTTAGCCAAGACCGTCGAGAAAGTGGCCAAGGCTCTCTTTTCTCAAATCAGAAACTTGATTTCCCAAACACCTGACAATGAGCGGGAATACAGAGAAGAGCTTTGGCAGGGAGCTCAAGATTGGGGGATTATCCTAGCCAACCAAATCTTTAACTTAGGCACCGCCGGACTGCTCAATAACGTGATCGTCCCCCTTGCCTATTGCAGAGCGGTCAACCAATACAACCAAGCGATGCAAGAAGAGCTCAATCCGCTCTAACTGGATCTACAAGCCTCTTCAGCCACCAGACGGTCATCGAAATTGATCGTTTGATGGGAGAAGATCTGATAGGTCTCATGCCCTTTGCCGGCGATCAATATGATATCGGAAGGGCTTGCCATCTCTGTCGCAGCATGGATCGCCTCTTTCCGGTCGACAATCACCATCGCATCGGCCGGTCTGGCAAATCCTGACAAGACCTGACGGATAATTTCCTCCGGATCTTCTTGACGCGGATTGTCAGAGGTCACGATCGCCACATCGGACAACTCCTCGGCAATCGCTCCCATTTTGGGGCGCTTGCCCTGATCCCTATCTCCCCCGCAGCCAAAGACAGTGATGAGCCTTCCCGTTTTGACCTCTTTAAGTGTCTCAAGGACATTTTTCAATGCATCATCGGTATGCGCATAGTCGACAAAGATCGGAATCTTCTTTGCATTGGGGACCCTCTCCAACCTCCCCGGAACTTTAGGGAAGTGGGTCAAAATTTTAAGGATCGCCTCAAGAGGAAACCCTCGTACAAGGCCTGTGGCAATTGCCGCAAGGCAATTATAGATATTAAAGCGGCCAATTAACGGAGAATGGAAAAAAACCTGTTTTCCCTGATAAGAGACCACCATCTTGGCCCCGTCATGGCTCAGCTGCACCTGCTCTGCCCTCAGATCACAGGGAGAATCGATCCCGTAGGTTAAAACAGTTCCCTTGCACTCTTGGACCATCCGAGAGTACCAGGGGCTGTCCGCATTCACAACCGCCGTTTTGGCAAAACGCGCCTTGTTCGAGCTCTCTAAAGTGAAGAGCTGGGCTTTGGCTGCGGCATACCGCTCCATATCGTGGTGATAATCGAGATGGTCTTGCGTCAAATTCGTAAAAATTGCGACATCGTATTCCACCCCGCTCACGCGCCCCTGATCGAGGGCATGGGAAGAGACCTCCATCACACACGCCTGACAGCCTTGGGTCTTCATTTCGTGAAAGAGCCGATAATTGGTGATCACATCGGGCGTCGTCTGGTTGGAAGGGAAAACATGATGCCCGACAATCCTCTCGATCGTTCCAATCAAGCCGGTTGGCATATCAAGCTTGTCCAAAAGATACTTGATCAGATAAGAAGTCGTCGTCTTTCCATTTGTTCCCGTGATCCCGACAAGGAACAGTTCGCGGTCGGAATGGTCGTAATAAACTTGGGCAAGCTTTGCTTCCACCTGGGCAACCCGAGGATGGATCAGTTGGACAATGTGCTTGCAGAAAGGATCGTACAGATCAGAGAGGACCGCACTTGCTCCTGCCGCAATCGCATCGGAAATAAAGCGGACGCCATCGTAGATCAGCCCCTTTTTTGCAATGAACAGATACCCGGGGCCAATTGATTTCGAATTCGCGCTAATTCCTTTGATATCGATCTCTTTAGATCCATGGACGACTATTTCAGGAAATGCCTTCAGCAATTTTTTTAACTTCATTTTCCGTTCCACTCAGAATAAAGGGCGCGCAGGGATTTGACCTCTTTCATCCAGTCAGCTTTCTCTTCATTGCGCCGCGGATCTCCGACAGGATACCCATAAGGGTCATCGGGTTCAACACCTAAATATTGGAGCGTGCGAAGTCCGATCTCCCGGAAAGCCGGGGCTGCGCAGCTGCCTGCATGCTGGTTCTTGCCGACACCGGGGATGTATTTATACTCAGGTTCATCGATGACCACCATCAGCACAAATTCCGGATGGGTTGCCGGCGCAAATCCAATGAATGTCGAGATGTGGTCTTTTTTCGAATAGGTCCCGTTCACAATCTTCTCTGAAGTGGCGGTCTTTCCCGCTTCCGTGTAGCCGTAGATGTCGGCTTTAGGTGCAGAGCCTCCCGGCTTAGTGACATACTTCATCGCGCGAGTCACCTCGCGGACGATATCCTCCTCCAGGACCCGAGGAAATGCTGCGACCCTCTCGGGAAGCGTATGATCTAATAAGACCTCTTGAGAACCGTCCCTGTTCTTCCTGACCACTTTGCGGACGATCGTCGGCTGAACGTCGTAACCGCCGTTGGCAATGATCGCAAAGCTTTTAAGCATCTGCAGGCTGTTGCAGAGGACGTTGTGGCCAAAGGCGATCGAAAAAGGGGTCGGAGTCGACCACTCCATTTTTCCGTTCGGATGCAATTTCCCCGGTGTCGGAAGGAGCCCGGGGCTTTCTGAAGGGAGTTCGATCCCCGTCTTTTTCCCAAGCCCAAGCATCTCAGCAAGGGCATCCCGGTACCACTTCTCGCCAAGCTGATCAATAATTCTCTGGACCAAGCGGGACATGTAGATGTTCGACGACTTCTGAAGTCCCATGTACATGTTGAGGTAGTGATGGACCCGCGTGTCGCTGATCGGCTTCGACCTGCCGGGAAAACTCCCATTTGCCGTTGCGACTTTTTCATGAGGGGAAAACAATGGCTTTTTCCCTTGTTGGATCAACTCTTTATTTGCTTTGAGGGCGATGGCAAGGGTCAGCGGCTTCATCATCGATCCCGGCTCGAAGGGATCGGTCAGCGCCTTGACCTTTGTCTGCTCGCACAAGACAGGGTCATTAAAATAGCGAGGATAATCGGCCGGCTCAAACCAAGGATACTGGGCAAGCGCATAGATTTCTCCTGTGCGCGGATGCATCAACACCGCCCATCCTCCCTTCGCATTGGCCTGCTTGACCGCCTTGCAAACTTCCTCTTCAGCAACAGCCTGCAAGTAATGGTTGATTGTTAAATAGACATCGGCCCCATCTTCCGGCTCTGCCAGAATTTTTCCCGTCTCCATCGGATGGCGCGGAGAGCGGAGGATCGAGCGCTTTCCTTGCTTTCCCTGCAAGAAGCGATCGAAGATCAGCTCAAGTCCACCTGTCGGGATCGATTGCTGGCTCGAAACCTCTTTTTCACTGCGAATCGTATGCAGAACGGGGCCGAGCAGCTTGCCAAAGGGATAAGAGCGCTGATAGTCTTGAACAAAATAGAGGGCGTTGCGCACAATTTTTTTGCTGCGGGCAAAACTGAACCACCACTCCAAAACCGCATCCCGCTCTTTCCGGTCGATCCACATAAGCAACTTGCGAGACCGGCTCTTTCGATCAAATTGCTGGCGGAAATGATCAAACTCCCCTTGCTTAAGCGGCAGAAAGCTTTTCAGCTTCGCAGCAATCTCGTTGCGAAACTCGGCCGGAATGCTCAACGGATCGATATAGAGATGGAACTTAAGGACATCGACGACGAACGCTTGGGGATTTTCAGGATGGCCCGGATTGATGGCAGTGTTCTAATAAAAAAGGCCTCGTTTAAACGGCTCGATGACAACAAGCTGATGCTGGGCCCTTGCCGCCCGGCTCCACTTCTCCCCTTCGATAATTTGGATCTTAAAAAATTGGACAAGCAACGCGCAAAATAGAAAAAAGACACCGATTGAGACGAAGACCAGGCGTTTGCGGGATTGTGTTCCGATCGGACCGGATGGGCCAGCTTTCATTCGCATAAATTACACTAACGGCTTCCAACGGCAAGCGGCAGCTTGGGCCTGGTAGAGAGGATCTCCCCTTTTTCATCAGACGGAGCTTGAAGAGCAAGCCCTTCATCCATGGTCACAATATCCTTGACCATCGGATGCTTCAAATGGGCAAATTCTGAGTGGGAGGCAAGCAGCATCAAATTCTGCGGGCTCTCAAACAGATCAATCTCGTATTGTAAACGGGTGTTTTCTTCTGTGAGGTCTTTGATCGCTTTAGCCATTTTGGGAATTTCTAAACGCAAGCGGGTCACATCGTTCTGCCTGTCCACATAGGAATAGAGCAAAACGCCAAAGACTGCAATACAGAGCACGATGCGTAAGAGTATTCCTCGGGTTTCCATCTCTTCTTCAAATCCTTTCGGCAAACCGCATTTTTGCGCTGCGGGAGCGCGGGTTCAAACGGATCTCTTTCAATGTGGGAGCAATCGGCTTCTTCGTCAGTAATTTTAAAAAAGGCAGCGGGGCCGATTTATCCCCTTTTTTCGGTTTAGCGGAGGCTTGCTTGAAAATGTTCTTTACGATCCTGTCTTCTAAACTATGAAAGCTGATCACGCCGATCTTTCCTCCCTGAGAGAGCAAATGAACGGCTTTGGAGATCCCTTCGGCAATCGTATCAAGCTCCCGGTTGACGCACATGCGCAAAGCTTGGAATACCAGCGTCGCAGGATGCCATTTGCCTTTGAGAGGCGTTTTGAGCGCCGACGCAATGATGTGGGAAAGCTCTGTCGTCGTCTCAATCTTTTTCTTGCGGCGCGCATCGACAATCGCTTTAGCGGCGCGTCGCCATCTCGGCTCTTCGCCATAGTCTCGGAAGATCGTTGCCAGCTCAGTTTCAGGCCAGCTGTTGACCACCTCTTTTGCCGTCAGCTCGGAGGTTGGGTCCATGCGCATATCCAAAGGACCTTCCTTCGAAAAACTAAACCCTTTGTGACCTTGATCAAATTGCATAGATGACACCCCTAGGTCAAAAAAAAACCGTCGACCGTTTTGATCTTTCTCTCTTTTAAGTAGAGATCAAGGTTGGCAAAATTCCCGTGGATCAGCTCAACCTTATCTTTCCAAGGCTTCAACGTCTCTTTCGCAATCTCTAAAGCCTGCGGATCCAAGTCGCATCCGATATAACGCTTAATTTCAGGATGGGCCTCTAAAATCGCTTTCGCATGCCCACCGGCTCCCACCGTCCCCTCAAAAAAGACCCCGATCTGCAGATCGGAAAACAGCTCAATCGCCTCGTGTTCTAAAACAGAAATATGATCTCTTTTCTCTTGCTTATGCGTCATGGGAACCAAACACCTCAAAATCTTCATTCTTTTGGCACATGTAAGCAGCAGGGCCTTTCCCTTCTTTTTTCTCTTCAGGACCGCTTGGCTCCGATCCGTCCAACAGCTCGAACGCCTCTTTGGCAAGCTCTGCTAAGCTCATTTCAGAATCTGTCCCCGAAATCAGGGCGCTCAATTGCTGCTCATACTTCTCTTTCGGCCAAATTTCGATCTTGTTCAGAACGCCTGCGATCACCACTTCACCCTTAATTCCTACTGCATTCTTCAAAGTAGCCGGAATGTTCACACGGCCCACCTTGTCGCATGTCGTCTGGTGCAATGTGGAGAAGAAGAATGTGAAGAACTTCTGATATTTAGCGATGTGCTGCTTGGATTGGAATTTTTCTACGATCTTTTCAATATCGCTCTGCCGATAAATCGCAAGGCATCCGCCGAGCCCTAAACCGATGCTGAACTCCAGCGCGCCGTTTTCTACGAGCCCAAAGCGCATTTCCTGAGGAAGGACGAACCGTCCTTTCTCGTCTAACTTCGCGGATGATGAACCACTGAAGAAGAACTTGCGCATAGAATTAAAGTCTCGAGTTTTCCACCGTTTCCCACAATTTAACACCGAACCCCAAACCTGGCAACTATTTTTGAACAAAACCCCCCAAAACCTGTCGAAAACCCCCTACTTTTCAACAACCCACAAAAATATAAACATCTAAAAAAAAGCAGCTTACAAAAAAAATCCACAAATGTGGGAAATTGTGGGAATTTTGTTCACAACTCGCCCAAAAACGACCCGATCAGACAATCGTTCTGTCAAAAAAACGGGAAAAAAAATAGAATCACACCTTCAAAATTCCTGAGGTCATCATGAAGATCATCGCACTGCTACTTGCCATCGGACTTCTCTACTGGAGCGCAGACCAAGTCTATCAGAAAAGGACCCACTTTGGGCTCGAGGCCAAATTCGCTTCTCCCACTTTTTCCCCCGCACCGGAATGGGAACTCCCTCCTTTAACAAACGAGCAGCAGCAAACCGTCGATCAGATCCTTAAACAGAAGTTCACCTTTTTAGCCCGAGGCTCGCAGGCCTTTGCCTTCATTAGCGAAGACAACAAGTATGTCCTTAAATTGTTCAAACAGCACAAGTGGAAACCCAGCCACCTCCTGGGCTACATCCCCCTCTCCTTTAATCCTTATTATAAGGACTACCTGCACAAACAGAAAAAACAAGACAACGTGCTCGATAGCTGCAAGACTGCCCTGACACACGTCAAAGAAGATACGGGAGTCCTCTACGCCCACCTCAATCCAACCCCCGTCAACGTTCCGCCGATCACCCTTGTCGATAAACACGGGACCTCATGGACCATCGACCTGAGCAAAAGCTGCTTCCTCCTGCAGAAAAAAGCCGACCTCTTCTATGAGCACATCCGCGACCTGATGAGCCAGTCCCTGGTCGACGACGCCAAATACGCCATCACCTCGACCATTAAACTGATCGACCGGTTCATCGACCTCGGCGTCTACGAGAACAACGCCATCCTGCGGAAAAATTTTGGCTTTATCGGTAACGAAGCGATGCAATTTGACATCGGGAAGTTCAAGTTCAACGCCTCCCAAAAGCTCGGCAAGGAAGAGATCAGGATCCTGACTAAAAACTTCCGCCGCTGGATAGGCAAAAACTACCCTGAGCTCTGCGAGCACTTCGACAGCACGCTCGCTACCTACAGCCCTCTTTAAGAGCCTGCCTGCGAATAATGATAGGAACGATGTAACGATATGAATGATAAAAATTCACCTATGGCTTAGGCACTTTTTTCATCATTCCTATCATTAAATCACTTCTATCATGTTGTGGTTGTCGGCTCAGAAAGTTTTGCAGGCGTCCTGAGGCGACAACTTGGGTATTACTAATCACCGATTTGCCAGGGATTACCTTCTAAATCAAGATGGGTGATGTTTGTAAGGCTTTCAAGTTCAACAGGGATCGACTTGAACCGATTGTGTGAAAGATCAAGAAATCTCAACTCTACTAATGCCCTAAATTCTGACGGCAGGCTTGATAAGTAATTCCCCCCTGCCAGCAAACTACGCAAAGCTGTAAGCGCTCCAATTGCACCCGGCAGCTGCCGCAAAGCAGTTCTATCAAGGTGTAGATGAATCAAACTGGAAAACTGCCCGATTTGAGCAGGCAAGACCTCTAAATAATTACGGCTAAGACTAAGACTTGTTAAATTTGTCAAATTTCCTATTTCATCCGGAAAACTCACAAATGCGTTATGAGAAAGATCAAGTGTTCTCAACGCTGTTAAAACTCCAATCTCGCGTGGCAACCTTTTCAACTCATTATCTCGAAGGTTAAGCTCAGATAAACTCGTTATCTTTCCAATCTCAAAGGGCAACCATATTAAATTGTTATTCCTAAGGTTCAACACGCTAATCCCAATAAAATAGCCTATTTCAGGTGGAAGAATAGAAAGCTTCCATTCTGAAAGATCCCATCTTCCCGCCTGCACTTCACTCCCTTCTCCAAAATGCAAAAACAACTCGGCAAGAGGATCCTCCTGCATAACAATCAATCGTCCAATCTGCTCAACCTGTTCTTGATGCTGAGAACGGCCTAACCAATCACGGATCGCATGGACATTTGTTAATAACGGAACGACCCCTGCCGGCGTTGAAAGCAGCAACCCTCTCCAGAAAGAATCCAAAGCTTGATCACATTGCCTCTGAGCCTCTACATACTGAAAAGGCGCGATCCACAAACTAGGCTTAAATTTACGTCGTAAGTTTCTACTAAACCCCTCATTTTCAAGCCCACTAAGATACTCGGTCAGCAAACTAAACCGCGAGGCAAAAGGAGGCTTTCTATTTACAGACACAGGCTCGTTGAGGCCAAAACTTAAACTCGAGTCCTCTGACCAACTCGAGTCTTCTGACCAACTCGACTCCTCTTCCTCTTTAAGGGATTCTCGATGTATTACGATCTTCATGCGATCAAATAGAAACTCATTACTTAAACTCGATTCTTCTGACCAACTCGACTCCTCTTCTTCTTTAAGGGATTCTCGATGTATTACGATCTTCATGCGATCAAAAGACAACTCATCTATAAAATCAGAAAACAGCCCCAACTCCTCTTCTTGTCCCTTATCATCAACACATTCTTCCTTGCCCTTGCTATCGCTCACTTCCTCCACCTTCACTTCAGCTGCTACTCCTTTAGGAACCTGCTCCTCGGCAAAGAGCAACGCGAACTCCTCTTCCAAATCAGAAAGATCGCTGCAAGTCGGATCCTCATCAACAGCAGCCTTATCCTCTAGGGGCACTTTCTCTTCAATTTGCTCCATTACCGGTCTGAAAAGAGGGAAACGGCCTTTGATCTCACGCCAAAATTTTTTAGGAACGACATCATCTGCGACCATTTTAATGTCTTGACATGTCAACCGAAGGGCCATAAACGTTTTGATACCATCATAGCTCTGAGAGCTCACAGCCAGCTCAATAATGTATTTCCACATGTCAGAAGGAAGAAGAGACAATGCTTCGCAGCCCTCCTCCAGCTTATCCTTATTTTCTTGATGGACAGGCTCTCGAGAAAAAGAAGCCCCCGACGCTGTAAAACTGCCTGCTCCGGAACCACTGCGAATTATCGACATAATAAACCCACCTATCACTTTAAATTATTAAAAAAATTTAAGATCTTAATCATAGACATCTAAGCTAAGACTCCTCTCTCTGAGGCACTAATGTAAGCCATTCGATATGTGCGAGCCCTCCGAATGCTTCAGGCAGAGAACTAAGAAGCGACTTAAAATTGTTTGAAACATCCAGAGATCTCAAGTTAGTAAGCTCTAGCATTTCGTCTGGCAGCCGACGCAACCTATTTTTACTCAGGTTTAAATAAGTCAAATTAGAAAGCTGGCCGATTTGAGCAGGCACTTGCTTTAACTTATTGTTCTCCACGTCAAGTCTCCGCAACCGAACAAAGCGTCCGATCTCAGCAGGCAATTTCCTAAGATAATTGTCCGCAAGATAAAGACTCTCCAGTGCAGCCAGCTTTCCTATTTCCTTGGTCAGCCGACGCAAGGCGCACCCATTAAGACTTAAACTAGTCAAATTGGTAAGCTGCCCGATTTGAACAGGCAAGCACCTTAAATAATTACCACCCAGATTAAGATCTGTTAAGTTTGTCAGATTTCCTATTTCATCCGGCAAGACTGAGATATCATTACGCAAAAGACTAAGCGTTCTCAATCCTGTCAAATCTCCAATCTCGCAGGGCAACCTTTCTAACCTATTATCTTGAAGGTAAAGCTCTGATAAACCCGTTATCTTTCCAATCTCAGAAGGCAACGCCTTAAGATCATTCCCGCGAAGGTCTAACACGCTAATCCCGATAAAACGACCAATTTCAGAAGGAAGAAGAGAAAGCTTGCATTGTGAAAAGTCCCATCGCCCCTGCTCTACTTCCCCTTCCTCCTCTCCATCCTCTCCTATAAAGCGCCAGAACAAATGGGCATCCGGATCTGGCATTAAAGCGTTCGATCGCCCAATCCACTCAATCCATTCTTGATGCTGAGCATCGCCTAACCAACTACGGATCTGCCCTGCATTCTGTAACGCCGGAACGACTTGTTCTGGCATCAACGCTCTCATCTTCCTCCAGAAAACAACTAACCCCTCATCACATCGCCTCTGAACCTGTGCATATTGAAAAGGCGCGATCAGCAAACTAGGCCCAACTGTTAATGTAAAGTCTGCAATAGATGCTTCCTCCATTAGCACGTCATCTCCAAATCCCCTGACATACTCGGTCAGCAAACTAAACCGAGGAGCAAAGGAAGGCTCTCGATTTACAGGCCCGTTGGGATCAAAAGGAAACTCATCTTTAAGACTAGAAAAATGACTCGACTCATCTGAAGACAGATCCTCTACTTTTCCCTTATCATAAACACATTCTTCTTTTCCCTTGCTATCGCTTAACTCCTCCATCTTGACTTCAGCTGCCGCTCCTTCAAGGGCCACCTCCTCGGCAAAGAGCAACGCGAACTCCTCTTCCAAATCAGAAAGATCGTTACACGTGGGATCCTCATCAACAACTGCCTCGCTATATAAAGGAACCTGCTCTTCAATTTGATACATGACAGGTCTGAGAAAAGGAAAACGGCCTTTGATCTCTTTCCAAAATTTTTTAGGAACGACATCGTCTGCTGCTACTTTAATATCTTTGCATGTCAGCCGAAGGGCCATAAACGTTGAAACATCAAGATAACTCTGAGAGCTCACAGCCAACTCAACAACATATTGCCACATCTCATAAGGAAGAAGAGGCAATGCTTCGCACCCCTCCTCCAACTTGTCCTTATCCTCTTGAAGAATGGGCGCCTGGAAAGAAGAAGCTCCTAATTCTGAACAACTGCTCGATCCGGAAACACTTGGAATAATTGCCATAACATCCTCGCCTATTTATTTTTAAATTATTAAAAAATTAATAAATACAATATTAAATATAATGAATTATAACACCAAATAAACTAACAATCAAATTTAATTAGCAAAAAAACAGGTAAAAAAAACTCTACTTTATCGACCCACCTCAGCTCCCTTCCCTTGACACCAAAAATAGATATTGAAATTTTAAATTGACAATGGCAAACCTCCTTTTAAAGAAATAACTTGAGGTTGAATATGCCCCCACGCACCATAGATAACCTAGGAGTCGATGTTTCGACCCGTTACGCCGAAGACCAGAGGCTGCATGATGAGACCCTGATCAAAGAATCCAGGTCGATCCCTACTCAGACTGAAATCGACGTCTCCCTCCCCTCCTTCGAATCTGAAGTCGACACCCTCCTCCATACAAAACCCACCCAGCACATCTGGGCTAATTTTTTTATCCCCAGCGGGTTCCTCGAACAAAAAGGGCGGATTTTTTCCTTTTCCTTGATTCCCTCTCTCGGCTCTGAGGAAAAACAGGAAGCCCAAATGCAAAGAATCCTCTCCAAGCTCCTTTCCGTCGCCGAAAAACAAGAGAAAGAAAAAAAGGAAAACCAAAAAAGGGAAGAATGGCTGGTGCAGAAAGAAGCAGAAGAGCTGGAGAAAGAAAAAAAAATCCTCACCACTTTATTTCAAACAATCTCCTTACTAGATAAGTTTCTAGTTGATATCAATTCCCGTAGAAGCCAATATCAAAAAGGATAATTTTAGGATCATATCATTATGAGTCAGGTAGAATGGTTGTCTATTTTAGGCTGGGGAAGTGACGAGCTTGAAGACTTGCGCTTTGTCGGCTACTCCTATATTAAACAAGGGAAGTATGACATCGCGACGACCTTCTTTGAAGCTCTGGTCGTCCTCGATCCCACCTCTGCCTACGACCTGCAAACGCTCGGCGCCTTGTTCCTTCAAAGAGGCAATAATCTGATGGCCTTGAATTACATCGAAAAAGCGCTCAAGCTCGATCCGCATCATCTCCCTACGCTGCTCAACCGGACCAAAGTGCTCTTTGCATTAGGTTATAAAAGGCAAGGATTGATCCAAGCCAAATCGCTGCAAAAAAATCCGAACGAAGAAATTGCGAACCAAGCGCAAGCGCTTATCCTCGCTTATTCCTGAGTATTTCTCGATGAATCATTTTCCTAGCGGAAAATAACTCATTGAAAAAACAGGTTTGAACAATTTCCCTTTTCTTATGCCGAAACAACCTGAAGAATCGGTTTTCGTCTGCGCTGGCTTTTCTTCAATATGTTGATCTGATCCTCAGGCCGTGTCTATAAGAGACTGTCTGCGGATTTGGATTTCGTCGAGTTTTTGGATTATTTTGGCCGATTTTTGATTCTTTTTCAGGGGGTAATATATGTAATGTTGATATTACCCCCTGAAAAAGAATCAAAAATCGGCTCAAAAGAACCGAAAACTCGACAGAAACCAAATTCGCAGACAGTCTCTAAGAGCCTTGTTACCAAATTCCCGATTCTTCGGGTTGTTTCGGTATACTGCAACAAGAAAAGTTCCCCTAAATTTGTGTTGCGCCGTTTCCTTTGGAATGTTATACCCTCAGTTAAACGTCATATCAAGATCACCATCCTATGCTCACTCGCACGCCCCAAGAAAGCTGGTCCCTTTTTCTCGAATTTATCGAAGAAAAATGTTCCGCAACCGAATTTGAAAACTGGTTTGCCTCCATTCGCCTTAAAGAAGGCTCTTCAGAAGAGTTCTGTTTAGAAGTCCCGAATATTTTCGTCCAGCAGTACATCCTCGATAATTATAAAAAAGACCTCTGTGCGTTCCTTCCCACCAAAGCATCAGGTGAGCTCGCAATCACGTTTGTCATTGCCGACACGAAGAAAAAAAACGCAGCGCCTGCCCCTGCTGCCGCGCAGCAGCCCTCCGCTCCGATCGAAACGCACCCCGGTTCCCCCGAGATCAAACTGAACCCCTACTACACCTTCAACCACTTCATCGAAGGCCCTGCCAACCAATTCGTCAAATCGGCAGCCATCGGCGTCGCATCGCGTCCCGGCAAATCCTACAATCCCCTCTTTATCCACGGCGGGGTAGGACTCGGGAAGACACACCTCCTGCACGGGATCGGCCACTATATCTGCGACCACCAAAAAAAGATCCGGATCCAGTGCATCACAACGGAAGGCTTCATCAACGACCTCGTCGAAAACCTCCGAGCTAAATCCGTCGACAAGATGAAACGGTTCTACCGCTCTCTCGATGTCCTCCTCGTGGACGATATCCAGTTCCTCCAAAGCCGCCTTAATTTCGAAGAGGAGTTCTGCAACACATTTGAAAGCCTCATCAATCAGAACAAACAGATCGTCATCACCTCCGATAAACCCCCCAGCCAGCTCAAACTCTCCGAACGGCTCGTCGCTCGGATGGAGTGGGGACTTGTCGCCAACATCGGCGTTCCCGACCTCGAAACCCGCGTTGCCATCCTCCAATACAAAGCAGAGCAAAAAGGGTTCAAGATCCCCCAAAAAGTCGCCTTTTTTATCGCCGAGCACATCTACAACAACGTCCGCCAGCTCGAAGGAGCGATCAACCGCCTCAGCGCCTACTGCCGGATGATGAACCTCGATGCAACGGAAGAAGTCGTTGAAAAAACCTTAAGCGAGCTCTTCCAATACTCTCCGCAAAAAAAGATCTCCGTCGACAACATCCTCAAGAGCGTTGCGACCATTTATGACGTGCGCATCAGCGATCTCAAAAGCGATTCCCGCTCAAAAGATATCGCCTACCCTCGCCAAGTCGCCATGTACCTGGCCAAAGAGCTCATCAACGACTCTCTCATGAAACTCTCCAGCGCCTTTGGGGGCAAGAGCCACTCGACCCTTCTGCACGCCTGGAAAAAAATCGCCGGCGAGCTGGAAAAAGACGAAACCCTCCGCCGGCAAATCGACATGGCCCGCCGCAACCTCGAATCGTAACGATCTTGCATTGATCCCAGCCTGCTGCTATAACAACCTTAAGAGATAGAGGGAATTACAAAGCTCGCTTTCGCAAAACCGGAGTTTTGCAATTTCCTTCAATAGTTAACCAAAGGGCGCGGCCATGTTCAAAAAACCATCCAAAGACCTTTACGATCGCACATCACCCTCTCCTTACAATCCCCAAGAAGATCTTCCCGTCCGTCCCCACTCCCCCTTCTCGACCGATCTCATGAACGCCTTTTCCATTAGGGACGACTCCCCCTCCGATATCGACGAAGAACCTGAGACGATCATCTCCGGAGAAATCGACATCAAGGGAACGATGAGCTTCCACAAGCTCCTGCGCATCGACGGAACATTTGAAGGAGAACTGATTTCATCGGGAAAGCTGATCGTCGGCCCAACCGGCCTCGTAAAAGCCAACCTCAATTTAGATTCTGCATTCATCTCAGGAAAAGTGATCGGGGACATCACAGTGAAAACGCGTCTTGTCCTCTGCGGAAAAGCAGAGATCCGCGGCAACGTCACCGCCCCTCTTGTCAGCATCGATGAAGGGGTCTCCATCATCGGCCAGCTCAACGTCGCTCCCGCCTCATCCACTCCCGATCCCGACGAAAACTCCATCGCCTACGAATAAGAAGCTCTACTGCGACCGTTTAAAAAAATTGGAGGTGGAGAGATGCATCCAGAACTTTCTCTCTTAGCGGAAGCGAGTTAAACTTTTTCGTCCAAATGGGGAAGAAATTCCTTTTCCCCTAAAATTTTTATCACGCCGCGAAGTAAATAACTATGACCAAAGCTGATGACATAGGTTCTTGAATCAACACGATCAAGCATTTTTTTATCCACCAGCTTTCTAATTTGTCTTGAGACTTCAGCTGAATGTTTTTCAGGAAAGATATCTTTCAAATCATTTGATTTGATCGTCTTTTTTTCGATGGCTTTGCGCAATATTTTTGATTCGATTTCTGTAATGTATTGTCTTCCTATTGAATAGGTGATAGTTGGGCCTAAAATTTCTTTAGCCAAGTAATCGTAATCGAGTAACTTGTCTATTTTTTCGATTTCTTCTTTTAAACCATGAAGAACATATTCACACCAAGATAAAATACCTGACTTTGTCCCAGTGTCAGCCATTGCAAGAAATTGATAATAATTATTCCGATGGTTGCAGAAAACAGCTGTTGGATTAATAATCCGCCCTGTATCTACATTAAAACCGAGTTTAATCAGCATAGCATAAGTGAATAGACGTACAGTTCTGCCATTACCGTTTCCAAATGGATGTATCCATACAAACCGATGGTGAGCAATTGCTATTTTTAATAGATCAAATTTTGAACCGTCATTTTTATTGATAAAATCAAACAATTCTTCCATATAACTTTCTACAAGAGAACAGTCAGGAGGAAGGTGTTGAGATTTAGTAATTTTTAGATTTAGCTTTCTGTATTGTCCAGGAGTTCTATCTCCCTCGCCTTTTGGAGGAGCCGGAAGCTCATTAACAACAATTTTATGAATTTCACTTACAAAAGCTCTGTTAATTGAATGGTTTTTTATGTTCTTTTCAATGAAATCCATTGCAGATTCGATATTTTGAATTTCTTTAATGCCAAGAGGAACATCTGTATTTTCTTCTAACTTTGTCTCAATATACTCGATCAGAGAAGTATTATTTCCTTCGATGCGAGCTGATCCAATACTTTCAAGCATGTGAAAGATATCTTTAAGATTAAAAAAAACTTTAGGTGGAGTCGTTCCTCCTAAACGTTTTTTTTTAAGGTGGTTTAGTTCGATGATTAGATCTGTCAAAGCAGAATTAAAATCAGGCTCTACTAAAGCCAGGGGATAATGCTTAAACTGAGGATCCTTCATTAACAGGCCTTTCTTTTTTGTTTAACATGCATACGCTTAATGAATTAACCGGCCTCTGTCGTAACCATTTGTTTTCTAGGTATATGTGAACATAGCAAAACGAGTGAATTTTAACAAGTAAAGCTTTAGACGTTGTGTTTTTAGAAAACAAAAGTTCTGAAATGGCTAAAAACCGAAGGGATTTGACCTTAGCTATTTAGGACTAGTAACTGAAGCGTTTTTTGTAAAGAAGATGAATTCTTAAAGAAAGGTTGGATGCTCGGCGCAACCAATTGGCGATGGAGAGATGCATTCAGAACTTTTGATTGGACCCTATTCAAAAATTTACCCTATTTCGGCGAAAGTGCTAAAATAGTTTGAATAGAGCGTGGATTAGAAACTAGAGTTTGGTTTAACAGTAAGATATGTGTACCTTGCCTAGTTAGTGAAGAAAGTATCGTCGGAGCTAGGAATAGCTGCCTAGGGAGTTACATTCAAACCAATAAAAAACTATACGCCTCTTTTTATCCCTAAAGGATCCCACAAGGATAATAATCAGGTCAATCAACGCCCAAATACCTAGTCCGCCAAGCGTCATAATCATAAGAATTGCGGTTCCTACCTTTCCCACATAAAAGCGATGCGCACCAAGGGACCCAAAAAACCAACACAGCAACAACGCAATAAAGCGTGTCTTATTTGAGATATGTGCATTACATGAATCGAAGTCTTTATTTTTCATTGTCAGCCTAGGTCGAGATTTGGTCAGGCATCTCTTTTTTGCCATCAGTGACTTCGCCTGCACTAATCGTAGCAAGATTGCATTCACTTTTAACCACCTTTGTACAGCCAGGGCCGGATAGTGAACTACGGCCACCCGAGACAGGTGTTATCTTTATCTGTGTACTGATTCTTTCCTTCAATGCAGATATATGGGAGATAATTCCGATCAGCTTGCCGTCTTGCTGAAGGCCGGATAATGTTTCCAGAGCGCTTTCTAGGGCTTCTTCATCCAAGGTGCCGAAACCTTCATCTAGAAACAGCGAATCCACCCGGACTTTCCTGCTGGCCATTTTCGACAGCCCCAGAGCCAGCGTCAGGCTGACAATAAAGCTTTCACCTCCGGACAAGTTTTTTGTCGACCGGATTTCACCTGCCTGATAATTATCTATGACGTTCAGCTCCAGCGACTGCTGTTCATCGCGGATTAGCAGATAGCGGTCGGTCATTTTTTCCAGCTGTCGGTTGGCATGAGATACCATTAATTCAAAGGTCAGTCCCTGAGCAAAATTCCGGTATTTTTTCCCGTCAACTGAGCCGATAAGGCCATGCAGCTTCTCCCAGCGATGGCACTCTTTTTTCTGGGCTTCGATGGCGGATTGCTTCTCCTTTATCCGCTCTTTGGCTATCGTATTTTCATTTAAGCGGTGTTTGAAACCAGCAATGACATCACGTAACTGCTTTAAAGATTCTTCATATTCTTTGACCTGTAGGTCCAGTTCCTCAAGTGTCTTATCTGAAAGCTTTTTGGCAATCTCCGTAGCCAACCGCGCCTCCCGGTCTTTCTGTTTGGCTTTGAGCCCCGTTTCCGCATTATCCAGCTCCGTTGCCCGAGAAGACAAGCGTTCTTGTTCTTCATGAGGCAGTCTGGCTTCGAGGAAGGATTTCTCATCTACAAAGCCTGCTGGAGTCAGAGCTGCTGAAAAATCTATTTCCGTTTTTTTCAGCTCAGGCGCTTTCTGCTCGATGCGCTTTTTGAGGGATTCAACATGAGTCTTTGCTGTTGTTAGTTTCTGCTGCAATTCAGTATTCAGGCTTCTAGCGTTCTTTTCTGCTTCCTCGACATCGGCAATGGCTTTGTTCTGGTGACCTTCTTCATCATCAGGCTTTTTGTCGCCATATAATTGCTTTCGCTCATCTGTTCCCTCGGCCCGTTCCTTTTTCAGCCGTTCCAGATTTTCCTGTTTTTCAGCCAGAGCCTTAACCTGCGTATCAATCACGCCATCCAGACGATTCACCTCTCTGTCGATAGCGACAATCTGTTTTTCGATGTCGGTCTTTTGTTTTACCTGTTCCTGCCATACCACCAGTCTTAATTTGAGGGATTCGAACAATGCTCCGACCTCTGACTCCGGTATTTCTTTGATACCAAGAGGCTGAAGTTTTCTGGAAACTGCCAGTTTGAATTTTTCAAAGCCGGATCGAAGCCCTGTGAGGGCTTCCTTCAATTCAGTGTGGGTCTTTTCAGCGATCTTCTTGTCATTGGCGGCATCGGTTTCCAACTTCTCGCTGTTATTCAGGCTTTTACGGGCAGTCGTTTCCGCCTGTTCCAGTTTTTTGATGGCGACTTCCTGTTCGTCTGCCTTCTTGATTAGCTTGGTAAGTGATTCTATCTTTTGCTCAATTTCATCAGGAACTGGAACATTGCCCTCTGCAAATGGGTGTTCGATCGAGCCACAGAGTGGACACTTCTTGCCGTCTTCCAACTTGGCCCGGTGATCTTCAAGATTCACAATCTTCTTGATATAGGCCATTTCACGAAGCAGGGCTTCCTTCTCAGTGCGATATTCCCGGAGCAGTTTATCACCCAGCAATTCGCTCAGAGCATCTTTGCCTTGCTGAAGATTTTTACTGGCAGTTTCCAACTCTTGTTTTTTGAGGGAGCATTGCTTGGTATCTGCCTCTAGTTTCTTGGTTGCATCTACTACGGTCTTATCTGCTTTTTTAAGATCGGTTTCTTTCTGAGTGATCTCCTGTTGTTTAACGAGCAGGTTGCCGAACTGCTCTTCAATGCCGGCTAGTCCACTGATCAGCCATTCATCCTGCACATTTTTTTTTAGGTACCGCTCAGCAGCTTCCAGTCTTTCCTTTGCAGTGGTTCGTTTTTCCAGGTCCTTCTTTCGAGCCTGCTTATCTGTTTCAATCTTTGCGGCTTCCTTGGTACAGGTAGCATCTTCTTTTGAAACAGCCCTTGCCAGTTCGGCAATCTTTTGATCAAGCGATCGGACTTTCTGGATCAGCGGAGCGGCTGCTTTCAGTTCCTCTTTGGCTTTTAGGGTCAGCTGTTCGGCAGCTTTAAGAGCCTCAGCTTGTTTTTTTGCAGAGATCTCCAGTTCAGGAAGTGCGGCTTCATCCGTTTTTAAGGAAGTCTGATTGTCAGCCTGCTGTTTACGAAGTGCTGTGAGCGTTGCGTATGTACTATCCAATGGCACCGCTTTGAGTGCTTGCTTAAGTGTTGCCCGTTTCGGTTTGAATGCTTCAGTATCAGCCTTGAGCTTGGCGGCTTCATCAGTAAGGCTGAGAATCTCCTTTTTCAGGTCTTCAATGGTGGTCAGCCATGTGATGGCCTTGCTGGTTTTGGTTGCTTTTTTCGCAAGCTCAGCCTCCTGTTTCTGCTTGTCCGCAAGGTCCTCTTGAATTCCTTTTTCCTGTTCTGGCTCCAAAATCACAATGCCGAATGTTTCGGCATTCAGGATGTTCAGTTTTTGCCGCTCATCACGCTGACGCTCATGAACACGGCGTGAAATCTCCGAATAAATCTCGGTGCCGGTGATCTGCTCGAGTATCTTGGATTTTTGTTCAACATCAGCTTTCAAGAAGGTATCGAATCCGCCTTGTGCCAGCAGAATGGAGCGGGTAAAACGGTCAAAGTCCATCCCGGTTTTTTCTTCAATGACACCACCAACAAGGCTCTTTTTGGTTTCGATAGGCTTGCCCGTATCAGCATCCGCAATCTGGTGTTCTTGATCCTGCAGGGTGCCTTCAGCCTTTTTCCGCGCCCTGCGCTGCTCCCAGTGACAACGGAATCGACCAGCCTGGGATTCAAACAAAACCTCGGCGTAGCATTCACCGGTCTGTTGGGACATAATCTCATTCCCGCTCTTAGTAATTTTTCCAAGACGGGGCGTAGCTCCATACAGGGCCAGACAGATGGCATCGAGAATCGTCGATTTGCCCGCACCGGTCGGACCGGTCAGCGCAAAGATTCCGTTGGATACATACTCGAAATCGGTGAAGTCTATGACCCATTCGCCATAGAGGGAGTTAAGGTTCTTAAATCTGAGTTCAAGTATCTTCATAATCAGCCTCTCTATTCTGCATTTACGTCTTGTTCATGAAGAGACTTAATTATTTCGTTGTAGGAGACCGTCAGTTCCTCACAGTCTTCATCCGGCACTTCAAAGGCATCCAGACAGCGGGTAAAAACATCCCCGGTATCCAGATCATCAAGAGTTTCATCTTCCGCGACTATATTGATCACACGGTCTATAACGCGCCGGTTTTTTATTCTTCGGATTTCCATGGCAGAGTTGGCAATAGCTTCATCGAACATCTCGCGCAGGTTGCCGATGATATCGCTACCGGTGTATTCTATCTCAAGCCATGCAGAGCTTTCTTCCTTTTTGAGCTCCTCCAGCTTTGCATGGATATCATCCAGAGATCCAACAATGCGGACTAGCTCCTGAAAACACGGCACAGGGAGCTCTTGGATATTTGGCGTGGTGCTGTTGAACTCAATGAGCACAACCTTCTTTTCATGAGTAGCTTCCCCATAGCCCATCGGGATAGGTGAGCCACAGTAGCGCATATGCTCCGCGCAGCCGACTACTTGAGAAACATGTAGATGTCCGAGGGCGAGATAATCGATAGTCGAGGGAAAAACTTCCGCAGTCACATGCGCCAGCGATCCTACATAAAGCTCCCTGACACCATCACCATCAACTGTCTTACCGCCTGCCGTAAAGAGGTGCCCCATGGCAATGATGGGAATAGCGTTATACCCAGCATTTCTAAATTCGGCTTGTTTCTGCTCTGCAATACTACAAACATCCGCATAGTGTTTTTTCAGTCCTTGAATAAGCTTGGCGTTTTTATCGTCGATTGTTTCTCCCGGCTCAATCGTCCGGATATCTTTATCGCGTAAATAGGGTACTGCACAAACTATGGTTTCTGGTTTGCCATCCGTAGAGAGAACTAAAACCTCGTCATCCAAGGCTTCGGTCATAGAGCCGATTACATATATGTTGAGTGCTCGCAACAGTTCCTTAGGAGCATTCAGAAATGTTGGGGAATCATGATTCCCGCCAATGACTACAACGTGACGGCAGCAGGACGCCGCCACACGGCAGAGAAATCGGTAGTAGAGCTCTTGAGCTCTATTACTTGGCGTACTGGTATCAAATACATCACCGGCGACCAGAAGGGTATCGACTTTCTTATCTTCAATGGTCTGAGCTAGCCAATCCAGAAAGGCTGAAAACTCCTCATAGCGTTTCCGGCCATAAAGAGCACGGCCTAAATGCCAATCTGCCGTGTGTAGGATTTTCATTTGATCACCAATTCTTTTATTGGATACAGGTTTAACGATAGCATGTCTGTTCAGTTTGGCAGAGCCGTAATGGAATATGCTGTTTTTTTCTCCCCTCTGCGAAAAGTCAGGGTTATCTTATTGCCGGGGTTGATTTCCATTAAGTGAAGTAAGTGAGCTTGGTCTCGTACATCATATCCATCCACTCCTAAAAGTTGGTCTCCAAGTTGTATTCCAACATCTTCTGCATCACTGTTAAGATGAAATCCAATTACACGATGATTTTCATCAAAGTCTACACCTAATTTAGACGGTCTATAAGCCCACACGGAGAATACAGCCCAAGGGCGCTGAATGGTT
>CAZEYJ010000148.1:0-14554 GCA_964516795.1 uncultured bacterium | reverse complement strand
CGCTGACCTAAGTCAACTAAACAAGAGAATCCCCATCCTTCTTGCAGTTCTTTGTTCTCTTTGCAATTGTCATAGATAATTTTGATGATGATTTGATTCATGATTAGCCTTTTTATAGATCATCTACTGCAATTTTGAATGCATTCCATAATGATGGGTTGTACAACCCTATTTTGAACCAAAGCTTGGTAATGATCAGGTTTTTTGCAATAAAGATAATAAGATAGCTTCGCAGGAACTGGAATTGATGTATCAATGCCAAATTCTTTGATGAAAAGACCTATTTTTTGTTCAGCCTCATGCATTTTGGATAAATCCGAAACTACCATTTCAATTTCAGCTACGCGATAGCGAAAATCTCCGAAATCAGCATCATCAACATCGATAGTTATCTCACCCAAGCGATAGGTTTTTCTAAGTGTGAGGAAAGAGCAGAAAGCAGATATGTTTTTCTGAGAAAGCGCTGTTGGAAAATCTACGCCGACATCCAATCTTAAATGACTTAAAATGAGATGTTGATCAGTGATTTCCTCATATCGATCTATAGCCCCATTTTCTTTTTTAATTCCAATCTTTAGCTCAAAAGATCCATCTCTTTGTCGTAACCACATGTTTTGAGCAGTATACTGATAGTCATCCGTATCGAAATAAGTGTCTTGAATTTGAGTTTCTTTTACCAAAATGGCTGTTTTTGCGATTTGTTGAATTTGATGAGGCTCTAATCTGACTTTTCTTTCGATTTCTATGGTTTTCATCGTACTCCGTCTATCAATATTTTAGATTATCTTTTTTGCAACTTTAAGTTAGGTGCAACAACGCCTTCTTGACCTTTGTATTGCTTTTGTGTGGCTTGTTCAATATCTGTAGAAAGTTCAGTAAAAGATAACATAGCTAGTGCAGTTCTATGTCTTAAGACGATATCAAAAGGTCCTTGGTTTTTCATTTCCAACACAATGGTTCTTGCTTCTTCGAAATTACCATCGATAATGCCTGAAGTGCAATGAATAGCCAATCCTATCCTAGCCACAGTACTTCGTCCATCTACATGACATACAATGTTCCTTGGGACTTGAAATTTTTCGAAAGTGCTACCCAAAATAAACTGACCAGGTTTTAAGGTAAAAGTATTGCCTAAAATACTAACTTGATTAAAGTTCACATTTTCATTTGATTCTAAATCCACCGTTTGGCCTTCAATTGGAATCAACAACTCACTCCCTAGATGAAGACGGATCCCTGCAGGACGAACATCCGATAAGTTGAATTCTGGAAATATTTTTATCTTGCCTGTCTCAATAAAATCCCGAATCGTTTTATCAGAAAGAATCATGTTTTCTCCAAAGCTTGTGCAAGACCTTTAAAAATTACAGGAAGTTGCAAATTTTTCCAATCAAAAGTTCTGAACCCGTCCAATCGCCCCCATCTTTTTCTAATTTAACGGATATGATGTGCTTAAGCCTTCATCGGTTTTGAAGGCGATGTCGACGACGCCTCTAGGGCTGAACATGTCTGTGAAGTGGCTGTACATTTCTAACCGGCTTGCGCCTCCTGCAGTTGTCAAGAGCAGCGCTTGGCCGTAAAGGGCGATATCTTCTACGATCCGCTCATGCCGATAATAGGCTAGGATGACGTGATTGATCTGGGTTTTTCCGTAACCTTGATAGAAACATTCTTCCTCGTGGGGATGATTCCAGACATTGGCGACGCCTCCGCCAATGAACATAAGGTCCCGCTCTTTGGGGGCCATGATGGGCTCGTCCCAATCAACGATGTAGAGGGCGCCGTTTGGACTGATTAAGACATTGCCACCGTGGATGTCTGAATGGCAGAGCACGAATTCGGGAGATTGCTCCTGGACCTTGCGGCTTAACAATTCAGCGCGGTCGACCAGGCGGTAAATGGCCGCTCGGTGTTCTTTCATAAACGTTTGCAACTTCAAGGTCGTTTCATCGCCGTTCAGGTGTTCATCCAGATGAGGATCGAGCGAGCGAACGGCTTCTCTCCATTTGGGCGAGTAGGTTTCTTTCCGAATGTGAGCTTTAAGGGCGGGAGGCACTTGAAATTCATGGACTTGTCTTAGGACTTTGCCTAGGGTTATCCAGTGATCGTCTGTTAGATCAGAGCAAAATCCGTTTTCTCCTTCGATGAAGGGATAGACGATCAGGGTAAAGTCTTCGATGGGCCGAGTGAGTTCGCCATGGAGGGTTTTGATTGGGGGAATGATCTGTTCAACGCCGGATGCCTGCAGCGCTGCTAAGAGGGCGACGCTGATATCATACCCATGGCCATGTTTGAGCTTGATGAAATAGGATGGCCCGTTACGCGTTATGGCTCGATAGACTGAGGCATTCATGTCCGCTCCTAAAGAAAGGAGCTTTAGTGCAGTCGCTGCGATGCCGTAATGGGTGTTTAGGCAATCAATAAGAAGTTGATGTTGGATCGTTTGTTTCATAAGAGGCTTTTAATCAATTCAGGTTTTGCCCTAGTACACGGTTCCAAAAGTTTTTGCATTATTTTAGCGAATTTTTTCTTTTTTCCAGGGAGTAAAATAGCGCATATTGATATTATCTCCTGAAAAAGAACCGAAAAACCAGCAAAAAATCAATTCAACTACAGATTCTTAAACTATACCGAAACAACTTGAAGAATCGGGAATTCGGCAAGAAGGCTCTTTAATCTGTCGATCTGATCCGACGGGGCTGTGTTCATAGACACGGACCGAGGATCAGATCGACAGATTGAAGAAAAGCCGACGCAGCCGAAAACCGATTCTTCAGGTTGTTTCGGTATAAAAAGCCCGGAATGACGATGAAGCGTATTTTACCCGTATTGCTTGCGACGATTGGACTGACAATTCCTGCCTTGTCTACCGAGCCAACACCCTGTATCGAGGAACAACCGATGAACAATTTCGAAGTGATCCATAAGCCGCGCATGATGGTGATCGGCATCGCATGCCGGACGTCCAATGACCCGAATGCGGGCCCTCAAGATATTCCTCGGCTTTGGCAAACATTTTATTCGGAAGATGTTTTAAGCAAGATCCCCAATAAAGCTTCTGAGGACGTGATCGCGCTGTATTGCGACTATGAAGGCGATCACACAAAGCCTTATTCCTGCGTGATCGGATGTCCGGTAAGCTCTTTAGATCAAATTCCCCCGGGGCTGGTGGGCAAGGTGGTCCCTGCATCGACTTTTGCTCTCTTTCATGCCGTCGGCGAGTTTCCTAAGAGCCTCATCGAAACTTGGGGCGCGATTTGGCAGTCCGACCTGAAAAGGACCTATATTGGCGACTATGAGGTGTATGGCCAGAAGTTTGCTTCTTCGAAAGAAGTCGATGTACTGGTGGCCATTGCAGAACAGTAAAAGAGATCGTTGATCATATGTTAGTCAGTGGGATATCGTTATTGAACAACTGATCACTTCGGAGGATCCCTATGATGATCGATTCCTACCCTCAGACCGAGTATGTGTACCACGTTTCAGAAGAAGAGCAGCTCCCATTGCTCAAAGATCAGTTCAGCCACGTTTATCAGCTATTTACCGACTATCAGTATGTCCCTCAAGCCTGCCATGAAAAGGCGGGCCCGCTTCAGCGGTATTTTTCAGGGCTTCCGACAATCAACTTCAACGCTGTCATCGGATGGGTCAAAGATCCTGAAGAATACGATGCACGGATTGAAGAAGAGTTAACGAGCTTTGGCAAGACTCCTTTCTTCTGGTACGTCGAAGAAGATGCTAGCCCGAAATTTAAGAAAGCGCTGAAGCAGCACGGCTTTATCGATGCGGGGATTTTCCGAGGGGTGTTAGGGAGTTTGGATGCGTTGCCCGCCTCTAGTCCGATTCCTGAAGGCTGTGTATTAGAAATGGTCCAGGATGAGAAGGCCATGAAAGAATTTTCTGATCTCGTCTGCCAAGTCTTTGGCATCGAAAGTCCCACAAAAGAAGCCTATCAAGACCTGTTATGGAAGTTGTCTCAGGAAAAGGAGGCGCAATGGTACCACTGGGTGGCGCGCAAAGAGGGGCAGGTTGTCTCAGCCCTCTCAACGATGGTCCGGGATGGGATTGTCAGCTTTTGGAACGGGGCCTCGTCGCCTCAGCTGCGCAAGCGGGGGCTGAGCACGGCGCTTCGCCTCTTCTCTCTAGAACATGCCAAAGCACAGGGCGCGCGCTTCGGCAGCTCTTACCTGATGTCGGAAGGTCTTGCTCTGGGGATCTGCACAAAGCTTGGCTATCAGACGAAATGGCGCTTCCACGCCTTTATCTCTCCGGCCAAGCCTGCGTGAAAAAACTCGTTTTTTTTCTGCACTAATTACTAAATTAAGAGGGTTTATTGAGTTGAGGACATAAAGATGTATCGAACAGCATATTTACCAGATGAAAATACCGTTATTTATCTTGACAAACACGGCAATAAGCATGTTCGTAGAGGCGGAAATTTATCATGGCGAATAAATAATCCCGGTTTAGTAAGAAGTCATACCCGTTTTGCGAAAAACAAAGGTTCAATAGGTTCTTATCAAGGCCTAACAATTTTTGCTCATCCTGAGCAAGGCCATAAAGCTCTTGAAGCATGGCTTCATTCCAAGAAATATTATAACGCTACTATTCAAGCGATAGCAAAACATTATCACCCCGAAAATGCCGATGATTTTGCCTTAAAATTAAGCACTTACACATCAATCCCAGCCAATAAAAAACTCAAGTCTTTTACCGATCTAGAATATCAAAAACTGCTAAAAGCCATTGAAAAATCGTGCGGCTATGAATTAATAGGAAATGAAGAAGCCTTTATTTTGCCCAAAATTACTGCAAAAATAGAGAAAAAGGATGGCGAAGACGCCTATTTGATAGGCGCTGACCAAGTTTTATCGAAAAAAGAAGCTATAGAATGGGTAAAAAACCATCGCTTAGATGCGGTAATCGTTCAACAAAAAAATGGCTCTGAATATTTACGTTCCAGACCTATCCACTGCATTTGGAATATTCAAATCTCTAAAGAACCCATTCCTTCCTATCAAGGTAAAATCGAAACTTTAGTAAGAACCGTAGGCAAGAAAAAATCTGGTCAATGCATTTGGGGTTTTATTAACGGCATTCTGAATTCAAAAGAAGGAGCGCTAGAGTCTGCGGAATTGATTTCTAGTTATACAGGCGGAGAAGAAGTTTTGTCATTACCTAACGATTCTCTCTTGTTAGGAGCACAAGATGCCGGAGTATGCATCGCCTTAAAAATTGGAATCGATACCCCCATTGTCTCTTGGGCTGCAAAATTTTTTAAATACCTTCTTTCTCTATCAAAAAAAGATGATTCCAATCCTCCCGTTATCATATTTGCCCATAGTCAAGGAGCTATCATTTCAGAACATGCATTAAAGCTCTTAAATGTTGATGAAAAAGAAAAAATTCGGATTTTCACTTTTGGTGGTGGATCATTTCTTGAGGTTAACAGCTGCCATCCTGAATCTCATAATTATGCTAGCAGAAATGATCTTGTTTCATCTATTGGCTCGCCCTATTTCCGCTCTTTAGCTACACATAGGTATCTTTTAATAAAAGAAGGCTTAAGCCAAGAGGCTATTATTCAGCGTTTAGCTTTAGACGATGCATTACTATATCTTGACTCTGTAGATGCACATATTGTTGAGAGTTTCGTAAAACAACGCATAAATCATTATGAAAGACTCATGGAGAGAATTAGCAATATAACCATTTTAGACCCAGATCCAACTTGCCATTTTGAGCATCAATTTTGTAGTGAATGCTACCAAAAAGAAGTTAAAAATATTATAAAAAGACATCAACGTTCTTCAGTTATAATTAACATTCAAGAAAAAGAAGAAGAACTTCTCTATGTTTAGTTGTCAAAATCAAGCGAATCTAAACCACAATCTTAAAAGAAAAGCTAGGCTTTGCGCTATAGCTTGGACAATCATTTACTCTCTGCTCTTTCCTGTGCTTGTTTACTTTGCGCTGTTTTCTGCTATGGTCTTTGATAGCCCTGGTCTATCCCTTTTAAGGGGATTATCGATTATTTTTATCATCTCCTTAATCCCCCTATCTTTACCCGTAAGTATTGATCTTATGTGGTCAAGTTATGTAGGCGAGGAATATAGTAAAACCTTGATTTTTTGGTCGGTACCTTGGCTGACTCTTATTTTTGTTCTGACATTAGATTTTCTGATTGGATGTAAATGATGACAGTTGATTGTTCGAAATTAATGCAGAAGCAAGCCAAATGCAGCATGATCGTTTGGGGTTTAGCCTATCTTTTTCTTTTTCCATTCTTATTTTTTATCTTTGGCCCATTCTGGGATAGCTTCTCAACTCGTTCATCTTCCATCTATAAACTTCTTGCTTTGCTCGACCTCCTCCCCCTTTTTGCAATACCATTCAGCTTATTTTTAATGTGGTTCAGCTATTCAAAGACTTATTACAAAATCACTCGCCTTTGTTGGATTATACCCATCCTATTCTTTGCCCTAGCATTATTAATGCATATAGTGCTTGGACACAGATCAGCCGTCGGCTGATTTATACAATGAAGCCATATTCATCCTTTTCTTCTTGCAATCACATGAAGTCTTGGAATCAATTCGAGAAAACGCCCGTTGCTGTCGATCAATGTGGGATTGGATTCTAGGAGTTTCTGAACGAATTCAGTAAAAACGGCGTGGCTGATAGAAAAAGGAACGCCCCAATTGAGGCTTCCGGTTCCAACATACCAGTTGACGAATGCATCGGTATCTTGAAAATAATAAGGGGTATCATCTCTTTGGATCGATAGGATTTCAAATCCGGCTTCCTGCAAATGGTATTGGCAGCCTTTCAGAGTACGAATGGAGAGTTCATGCGTATAGCTTGGACGGTTCTTCCAGGGTTGTTCGATCCCATATTTGTGCATGATCTCGTTTGCGATCTTCCGTTTTTCAGGACTTGGGGCTTCAGGAATTGTCAAGAGCAACAACCCCTCTTCTTTTAGGTGGGATTTTAATTCAAGCAAAGTAGCCGGCACATCGTCGACAAAGTGGAGTACGGAAAATGAGCAAATAAGATCGTATTCTCCGTCGATTGAAGACGTTTGAAAATGGAGATTTTCATAGGCTGTTGAGGGAAAAAGCTGTTTTGCCAATTGGACCATAGGTGTAGAGACGTCATAGCCTGTGACAGATCCATGAGGCACCTGCCGGGAGATCCACGCGGTGATTTTCCCATCGCCGCAGCCGAAATCAAGCACTTGTTCTCCACCTTGAAAAGGAAAAGAACCGATGAGCTCCATCGCCCATTCCCTTTGAATTTCCGAATGGTGGTAATAGGTTTCTGCCAGTTCGCGGCAAATCCAGCCCCTTTCTCCGCTATGAAGAAGAGTAGAAGCTATTAACGTAAAAACTACGATGAAAAATTTCATTTTCTCCTCCAAAATAAAAAACTAATGTAGCTCATCACAAAAAATTTATCTCGACTTTTCTTATTTTTCGATTTCAGGTATAACTTTCTTGAGATTCTTTTCTTTGGGCCGCTAGAACCTGTGAGGTTTATCAAATTGTCCATGAGAAAAGAGCAGTTGTTTGTGTAGTTACTTGAGAGGAGAACTATGAGCTTTGTTCAAACGGAAGAAAAGATAGAAAAAACGGCGCATCATCCCCTGTCCAACCTTTTAAAATCGGTTCAAAGCAAGATTATCGGCCAACATCAGATCATTGAACAGATGCTGGTCTGCCTGCTCACCGATGGGCATGCGCTTCTCGAAGGGATGCCGGGGCTTGCTAAAACGCGCTCGGCCAAGGCGATCGCCGATGGGATCGAAGGGGCTTTTCACCGGATCCAGTTCACCCCCGACCTCCTCCCGTCCGACCTGATCGGAACGGAGATTTATATCCACGAGAAAAGCGACTTTGTGTTCCGCAAGGGGCCGATTTTCAACAATATCCTGCTCGCCGATGAGATCAACCGCGCGCCTGCCAAAGTGCAATCGGCGCTGCTCGAGGCGATGGAAGAAAAGCAGGTGACCGTCGGGCACAAGAGCTATCCTCTTCCTGAGCTCTACATGGTGATCGCGACGCAGAACCCGATCGAGCAGGAGGGAACGTATAACTTGCCCGAGGCGCAGCTCGACCGGTTCATGATGCATCTGGAAGTGGGCTATCCGAACCATCAAGAGGAGCTGTTGATCGTCGATCTCGACGAGAAGCGGCAACAGCACGCTAAGGAGTCTTCCCTTCCTCTGACATCGACAGAAGAGGTCCTTGCGGCCCGCCAAGCGATATCGCGCCACTATATTTCAGAGAATTTGAAGGAATATGTGGTCTCGCTTGCTTCGGCAACGAGGACGCCGGCAAAATATGACCGGGAGCTGGCCAATTGGCTTGTCCACGGGGTCTCTCCTCGGGCGACGATCGCTCTCATCCGCTGCGCTAAGGCGCTTTCCTGGCTCAGAGGGGATGAGTATGTCACTCCGACGCATATCCAAGAGGTGGCCTTTCCGGTTTTAAGGCACCGGATCTACCCTTCGATCGAATCGGAGGCCGACGGGATTTCGCGCAACGAGATCATCCGCAAGCTCTTGGATGTGGTCGCCATTCCTTAAAACATGCGGTGTCAGAATGCTTTATCCCGATTTTAACGAATTGATCTCTTACAAGGGACAAAAACTCGGCAAGAGGGATCTGGCGCGGCGCCAGGTGAGCTCGACTGTCGCAGGGAACCACCTTTCCCCGTTTCGCGGACAAGGGTTGGACTTCGATGCGGTGCGCGAATATGTGCCGGGAGACGATATCCGCAACATCGACTGGAGGGTGACTGCGCGCACGGGCTCTCCCCATTTAAAACTGTTCAAAGAAGAAAAAGAGCGGCATACGATCCTCTGCGTGGACATGAATGCTGCCATGCGCTTTGGCACGCGCAATACGTTTAAATCGGTCCAAGCCGCCCGCTGCGCCGCCCTTTTGGGCTGGCGGGCCCTAGCGCACCAAGACCGGATCAGCGCCTGGCTTTTTGGGGATGTGCCGGGCGGCGTGTGCCATTTCGGATCAAAGCGGACGCGCCAATCGCTTTGCAGGATGTTGAAAATGCTGGCCCAGCCGCCGATAGAACGCCATCAGGTGGGTTTAGGAGAGGCTCTGAAGCCGGTCTGCGGGGCCGCCCATCCGGGGTCATTGATCTACCTGATCAGCGATTTTATGGACATCTCCCCTAACTTTGAGAAGGAACCGAGCTTAAGCCGCCTCAATAAAAGCTGCGATGTTGTCTTGATCTCGATCAATGATCCTGCCGATCGGGCTCTTGTCCCTGCTGGAGTGATCGGCTTTTGCGGAGAGGATAAAGTCTATATCAACACGGACGACAGGAAAGGATGCGAAACTTACGCTGCCCAATGGGAGGCAAATCGCAAAACGTTGAATGCGCTTGTCGAGCGTTGGAAAATCCCGCTGATCGGGCTTTCTACCGAATCTGATATGCATCGCGATCTTCTTTTAGGTCTTAAAAACATCGCCAAGAGGAAGAAATGTCTCCTTTAATGCAACAACTGCACGATATTGAAGGGCTCGATCCCATTAGCTTCTGGCCTCTTGCGGCCGGCTGGTGGATCTTGATTGCCTGCGGCATCCTTTTGCTGGGAGGCGTTATCTGGCTGCTGAAGCGCTGGTGGGATTATTTCAGAAGCTGGAAGCAGGATACGTTTAAGAAGTTGGACAGTCTGGAACGCAACTTATCGCCTTCAAGTTCGGCAGAAACGGTGGCCTATTTGTCTGAATATCTCCGCAGGATCGCAGTGCGCCGCTTCCCTCGGAAAGAATGCGCCGGACTCACAGGCGACGCTTGGCTGACATGGCTGCAGGCGCATGACCCTAAGCAGTTCGATTGGACTCAAAAAGGAAAGCTGCTGGTCGAAATCCCCTATGCTCCTACGCATGAGGAGTTGCCGGTCGAACAGGTCAAAGAGTTGATACAAGCAATCAGATATTGGGTGTGTTGACATGTTTCATTTCCATTCTCCTTGGTTTGCCCTCCTTCTTCCTTTGCCTTTGCTCCTCCGCTGGCTCCTCCCTGCCCGTCCGAAAGAAAAGCGGGCCGAAGCCCCGGAGATCTGCTTTCCTGCAGCCCATCGGCTGAATGCGGTCTTTCCAGCCTGGCGGGCTGCAAAAAAAGGGAGCGGCGCACTCTTCTTAGGGCTGTTTTTACTCTCTTGGACGCTACTAGTCGCCGCTTTGATGCAGCCGGAGCATGTCAATCAGTTCCGCCAGGTTAAAAACAAGGGATACGACCTCATGCTGGCCGTCGACATCTCTGCTTCGATGCAAGCGCTCGATTTTTCGACTGCAGAGAAAATGATCAGCCGTCTTGATGTGACTAAAGAAGTGGTAGGCGATTTCATTCAAGGCCGCCAAGGAGACCGCCTAGGGCTTATCCTCTTTGGGCAAAGCGCCTATTTGCATGTGCCTTTGACCTTGGACACGGCTTCCGTCTCCCAGATGCTAAGCGACGCTGTCCCTGGGATGGCAGGCAGTGCAACGGCAATTGGAGATGCCATTGGAGTGGGGGTGAAGACGCTGCGCGAACGTCCTGCGGGCTCACGTGTGCTCATCCTACTAACCGATGGGGAGGACAACGCAAGCAGCATCCCTCCTTCCGAGGCGGCAAAGCTCGCCAGGCAGTATGGGATCCGGATCTATACGATCGGCATAGGCAAAAAGGGGTTGGTGCCTTTTCCTAACCAGTTCGGCGGCTACGGCATGGCCGAGGTATCGATAGACGAGGACCTATTGAAAGACATTGCGAAGGAAACGGGAGGACAGTATTTTTCAGCGACGAACAAGAAAATGCTCGCCTCGATCTATGCTCAGATCGATGCGCTTGAAAAGAGCGAGGCGAATGAAACCCTCTTTCTCATCCGCGAGCCGCTCTACCGCTATCCTTTAAGTCTTGCTTTATTGATCTTGCTGGCCCTCACGCTATCTCAGCTGTTACCTAGGAGAGCGCTCTATGGATCTTAATCAACTGCACCTGGCCCATCCTCTCTGGCTCTGGACGCTGCTTGCCATTCCTCTTGTATGGGGAGTTGTTTTCTTTTTTTCCCGCAAACAGCAGCCTCTGCATCAGCTAGAGAAATTTATCGACAAACAGCTGATCCCCTATCTTCTTATCAAAGGGGAAGAGAAGAAAAAAACAGTGTGGGCCCATCTGCTTTTTTGGTCGCTTGTCTGGAGCTCTCTTGCAGTGGCTTTGGCAGGCCCTCGCTGGGATTTTAAAGAAATCGCGACGTACACACGCGACCAGAGCCTCGCCATCCTCCTCGATCTTTCTGAGTCGATGAATGCCGATGACATCGCTCCTTCCCGTTTGGGGCGGGCGAAACAAAAAATTGAGGACCTTCTCAATCTGTCCCAAGGGGTGAAAATCGGCTTGATCGCTTTTGCTGCCGACCCTCACATGATCGTACCTATGACGGAAGACAAGGAGACGATCCGGCATCTGCTTCCCTCTCTCGACACCGACCTGGTCTATGTGCAAGGGAGCAAGCTGGCGCCAGCCCTTGAAATGGCTGCCGCCATGTTGGAAAACGAGCCGGGCAGCAACAAGGCGATCGCCGTAATCAGCGATGGAGGTTTTGAAGATGCGAGCGCTATCCACACGGCCAAAAAGCTGGCCGAGGCAGGGATCGTTCTTTATACCATCGGGGTCGGCTCTGTAGAGGGGGCGCCTCTTAAGAACCGCCAAGGGGGCATCGTCAAAAAGAACGGCTCTCCGATCATCTCCAAACTGGAAAAAGAAAAATTCCGCGAGATCAGCACAATTGGACATGGACGTTATTTCGATGCTGGGCATGCGGAGCGGGTCGGACTGATCTTTGAAGATCTTGAAAAACGGAGCGATCTGCAACAAGAGGCGCAAAAAAGCCAACGCTTTTGGGAGGAGCGGTTCTATCTGTTCCTTATCCCCATCCTTCCTTTTTTTCTCTGGTGGTTCCGAAGAGGCAGCATCATCGCCCTTCCCCTCTTGCTCCTTCTGCCGATCTCTTCCCAAGCTTCTCTAAGCAGCTATTTCCATAATGCAGAACAGCAGGCCGGCGAAGCTTATGCCCATGAGGACTACACAGCTGCCGGCGACGGCTTCCAAGATCCTTATCGAAAAGGGGTCGCTTACTACCGAAAAGGCGATTACGCCGCTGCTGAAGAGATGTTCCGCCAATCGACCCGTCCCGAAGTCGCTTCCGCCGCAGCTTACAATTTAGGCAACGCCCTTGCTCAGCAAAATAAGCTCCAAGACGCGGTCGCCGCTTACGAAGATGTGCTGGAACAATGGCCCGACCATCAGTTTGCCAAGGAGAATCTAGAACTGGTTAAACAAATGATCGAGCAGCAGGAGCAGCAGCAAAAAGGGAACTCAAATAACCAGCAAGGCTCTAACGGGCAAAAAGACCAGCAGCAGCAAAAACAAAAAGAAGAGGGAGAGGACCCATCGGAAAACCAACAGCAGCAAAAGCCGCAAGACGATCCGTCGCAACAACAAGACCAAGAGGCGCAGTCGGAAGAGAAACAGCAACAACAAGATGATGCCTCTCAAAAGCAAGACCAAGAGGCGCAATCGGAAGAAAAGCAGCAACAACAAGATGATGCCGCTCAAAAACAGGACCAAGAGGCTCAATCGAAAGAACAGCCTCAGCCTGAAGCTGACAGCCCTCAGGAGCAAGCTCCCTCCCGCTCAGAAGAAGCGCAGCAACCGCCCCCTCGTTCTCAAGAGGAACTGAATGCCGACCTTTGGCTCAACCAGATCAAAAATGATCCGAAGCCGCTCTTAAAGAACAAATTCTATCTCGAGTCGAAGAAAAATGGCACCAAAGAGGAAGTTGACCCATGGTAAAAAAGATTGTTTTTATCGCGATATCAGCAGTGTTCAATTTGACCTCTGCTGTTCTTTTTGCTGCCGGTGAATTTACGGCCAGCGTCAACAGCCCGCATGTCCACTTGCATGAGAGTTTTTCCCTCACTCTGACCCTTAAAGACATCTCTCCTAAAGGGGCTCCTGCTGTCTCAGCCTTAAAAGACCATTTCGTGATCCATTCGCAGCAGCAATCGGCCAATACCACGATCTCCAACGGAAAGATCTCTTCGAGCATCACCTGGAAGCTTTCTTTAACCCCTAAAGTAGAAGGCGCCGTCGAGATCCCTTCGATCACCGTTGAGACGGCAGACGGACCTCTTTCGACCCAGCCGATCTCACTCGCTGTGGTCAAAGACCCTGCTCCCCAATCGAATGCTGACAGCAGCATGAACATGATCACCAAAGTGAGCAACGCCTCCCCTTATAACAATGAGCCTTTCGTCTATACAGCGCTTCTGACCTCGAAAATACCGCTCTATCACGTCCAAATCCAGAAAATGCAGGTCGAAGATGCCATTGTCGAGCTTCTGGAGGAGCCTAAATTAGAAGAAAAGATCATCGACGGGATCTTGCACTACGCCGCTGAATTCAACTACCTCATCACCCCTTTAAAAACAGGAGAGCTGACGATCCCCTCCATCGCCATTCAAGGGGTCATCCCGCAAAAAAACAAAAAGCAGCTCAGCTCTATTTTTGATGACGATTTCGATCCCTTCTCGATGATGCAAGGCTTTGGCCGCGCCAAACCTTTTACCGCGACGACCGAAAAGATCCAACTTGAGATCCAGCCTCCCGTTCCAGAGCTCTCTCCCTGGCTGCCGGCAAAGGCGCTGAGATTGGAAGAGATCTGGCCGGCCGACCAAACGCTCCGCGTCGGAGAACCGTTTTCGCGCGGCGTTGTCATTCGCGCCGAAGGGCTCAAAGCAAGCCAGCTTCCCCATCTCGAAGAGATGCAAGGCCAAAGCGCATCGTTCAAGATCTATGCCGACAAGCCTGAAGAGGAGGAAAAAATTGTCCAAGGCGCTATCCATAGCCTGCGCAAAGAGCACTACACGCTGATCCCTCAACAACCCGGCTCTTGCGTGCTGCCTGAGATTTCCATTAGCTGGTGGGATAGCTCGAAAAAAGAAGCGAGGACCTCTATCCTCCCTGCGCGCACAGTCCACATTCTGCCAGCCGTGGAAACAGGAACTTCCACCCCTGAAGAAGCCCCTTCCCACGCTGCAACAACACCATCCCTTGAAACGCCTGCTGCTCCGATCCGCCCACCCTTCTTACTGTATGGGGTGATTGCCATGCTGTCGTGCTCTCTCATAGCGGCGCTGCTGTGGGGATTTGCGTTGCGAAGACAGCTTGCCGGCCCGGCCCAAACCTCCAAACCGGCAGCGCCCCCTCCTCCCAAAAAACCGCAGCCGCAGCCGACAGCAACGGTTCAAAAGGAGAAAAAAGAAAAGCTGCCCGACCTCAATCCGACATAAATTAAATTTTATACCGAACGTGTTTCAAAAATTGGTTTTGGGCAACGCGAAAGCTCTCGCGGTTGAAATTTTTCAGAGGGGGGCTGTATTAATGCAATACAGCCCCCCTCTGAAAAATTTCAACCCCGAGGCTTTGGCGCAGCCGAAAATCCAATTTTTGAGACACGTTCGGTATAACCTTAGCGTCTGTCGTT
>CAZEYJ010000147.1:0-3592 GCA_964516795.1 uncultured bacterium | reverse complement strand
AGGCTACAGAAGTTGCGATAAAACTCGATGTATTGAATCGAATGACAGAGCTTGGAAGGCCAAAAAGCTACAAGGTGGCAGGTTAAAATGAGGCTACTGCTAGGCAGCTATGCTGCTTGCCGGCAATTGCGCAACAAAGCTGATCTGAACCAAAATCTCTAAGATAAGAATCCCAATAAGGAAGGAATTTTGGAAACTCTTTCTTGATTAATTCTATGCATCTTTTATCTATGATTTTCTCCATTGGATTTTTTTGAATTTTCAATGTAGGATGTCATCTATATCTATTTCACTATCAGCCAAGTTCTTGAGTTCCATGTTGGATATTTTGTTTTTCATCAGTATATCAGCTGCTCGTTTAGAAATGAAAGTTTCATAGGTTCCTTCCGGAGTAACGAAATCATCCCCATCCCACGTGTCTATGGATACTCCCTTATAATATTTACAAAGAGGCCCATTCGGCACTAGTCGCTTTTCGATAATTTCACAATTATCATATCTGGTTGGACCGCATTTTCCTATGACTGAAAATCCTTGGTAGCCAGAGATTTCTTTTCCTTTTTTATCGTAGAGTTGAATAGGAAAAGTTTTCCAGCCAGTTAGTCTATTTTCTTCCAAAATAGATTTCATTCTGTCGGATATCAAGAAGAATCCAGCATGTCCTGTATCTAATATATCATTTAATTTACTTCCGTATTTTTGTTTAAAAATAATTGGAAAGTTGATGTCGCTATAATTCCCTTTAATTAACTTTAGATGATCAATATTTAAGTCTACAAGGTAAGCCTGGATAGTTGATGAAGAGAGTTTACTGCTAAAATCAAAGAAATCTCGTGTATTCATTTTAGATATGCCTTATTTTCGTTGTTTTAATAATTTACATCTATTCCATATTTGTTCATCATTCCTCTTCCTTTTTCCAAGATTTGTTGTTTTGTGGCATTTGGATTCCTTGTCATAAAATTTATCCATTCAGCGCCATATGATTTAGCATTTGGTAAGTGACTTGATCTTTCCCACCAAGTTAGGTATTTGGGGTCGTGAATATTAATCCCTTTTTTAAAAAAATCTCTTTCCAGCTGCTGAACAAATACATGATGCGCATGGATGTTACAAGAAGGGTTCATTCCTGTTAATTCTTTTAAGTTTGATCTATAATTGTTTTTAATAAATGGTTTGAAATTTTTTTCGTTTTGCAATAGTTGAAGGCGGTTCAACTGAAATGATTCTTGAACAGCTGTTTGAGAAGGTATTTTGAAAGCATTTTTTGCAAAAGAGAAGCTCTTTACACCTAGAGTCCCAAGGCCATAACCTGTGGAAGCAAGAGTGCCGAGCTCAATTCCTGTTGAAATGGAATTGCGTGCTAATTGGTAAGAGGAGTTTTGGGTATTAGCTGGAAAAAGCTTATTCATCCAGCGATTGCCGGCTTGAAAGAAAGCTTCATTGGATTGGCTGA
Organism: uncultured bacterium; assembly: GCA_964516795.1. Taxonomy (GTDB): domain Bacteria; phylum Chlamydiota; class Chlamydiia; order Chlamydiales; family Rhabdochlamydiaceae; genus Acherontichlamydia. The sequence goes on along the minus strand of CAZEYJ010000147.1, from coordinate 2,136 downwards.
AATTGTTCCAGTCTTCAGAGAAAGAGCTCTTGCCTGAGAACCAATTCACAGAGCGAAAAGGGGTTGTTAGTCCCCACCCAATGGTTGACATGCTTGTGCCGGCTCGTAGGGCAAAGTCTCCAACGCCATGCATAGCGCCAATGCCTAGTTGTTTGTAATCGATATTGGGCATTTGCCTTCGTGAGGTTTCTTTAATGAAATTTTTCATTTCCCATGTATCAAAAAGGCCATAGAGGTCGAGGTGGGTTAGTGGAGCGTTGGAGACATAAGCGTACAGATTGGGTCCTGGTTCATAACCGAGAGGATCTGGAGTGAGCCAGCGACCGAGGCTGGGGATGTAATAGCGGCGCCCGAAGTAAACAAATCCTGTTTCCGGATCGATACGCTTTGAACAAAAACGCCAAGGACTAAGAGTTCCTGAAGAGAGGGGCTCGCCAAAGGCTGAATAGTGATATTCTTCTGCAATTCCTTGAGAGAGTAAGAGTGCGATGTTGCCGTGGAGATCGTGGATGGGGATAAAGAGTTGTCCGTTGAGTTCCATGGCGACAGTAGAGCCAATTTCAGCCTGGGAGCTTTCACCGAGAATGCGCAGTTCGAGGAGGTTTCCTGCTGCATCGATTGTGCCGATTTCGTTTTGATCATCATAAAGATAGAAGGTTGTTTGCGGAGGAGCGCCTTGTGTACGGCATGTTTTTGTGAGGCGGCGGTGGTAGCTGTCATAGGTGAATTCAAGGCATTTGTTGGGAAGGGTGATGGCGATGAGGCGGTCTAAGGCATCATATGCATAGTGAGCATCTCCATGAGAGATGGGGTTGCCATCAGGATCATAAGTGAATTGGTCTGGGAGTTGGTTAAGGGGATTGGGAGTGTAAGAGATGTCATCTTTTTTTAAGCGGTTGTAGAGAGGATCGTAGGCGTAAGTATGGTTATTTTCACTTGTGAGTTGGTAAAGAGGGTCGTAGGTGTAGCGGTTGTATTGGCCATTGCGTTCCGATTCGAGGAGGTTGCCGATTGGATCATAAGAATGGATGATTTGGTGAAAATGGGGAGCGGAGCAGGAGGTAATGCGATTTAAGGGGTCATAGGTATGGGAGAGGGTGCCGTAGTTCGCTGCGAGTTGTTGGGATAGGAGATTTTCTGCAAGGTCGTAAGTTGTGAAGCTGTGGGTATAGCCGGGGCGGGAAATCGAGCGGAGGTAGAGCGCATCATAGGCATAAATAATCAGGGAATTGTCAGGAAGTTGAAGTTGGATGCGGCGACCTTGGTTATCATAAGTGTTTTTCAAATCATGTCGGGAAGGAAAAGTCTCTGAAAGAAGGCGACCTTTGGGATCGTAGCTGCGGATGAGAGTGGTTTGTCGTGTGTGGTCTGTGGACGTTAGAAGATGTCCTAAACGGTCATGATAGTAGGTATATTGGATCGAGCCGTCGGAAGAACTTTGGGTTAACAGATGGTCGAGAGGATCATAGGTGGAGGTGAGGGTGATGCCGCTGGGTTTGATGGTTTTGTGAGGTTTTCCTGTAGGAGTATAGAGATAAGAGCTGGTGCGTTGTTCCGAAGTGTTGAGGGCTTCGGTGAGGTGGGCAAGGCGGTTTAGAGGGCCATATTCCCATTGAGTGTAGAGGGTGCGGTCTGCCAGGCGGGTTTCTTTGAGGATCAGGTTGTCATTGATGTCGTAGGTGAAGTTTTCTTGGAGGAGGAAGGACCCATTTGAGGTATATTTTTCGAGTTGCTCTAGTTGGTAATGAGAGTTGAAAGTTTGGCGGATCTGGAGGCCAATGGGATCGATGTTGGTTTGTTGGTGGTTGAGGTCATCATAAAGCGTGTGGGTTTGGTTTCCCAGCGGGTCTTCTTGGCAGATGAGGCGATGGAAGGGATCGTAAGTGAAGGTTTCAATTGCAGGAAGATTAGAGATAAAACGGGTCGTTGTGATCTGATCGCCTGCCGAATCATAGGCATATTGGACTTTGGAAAAGAGATTGCCTTGTGTGTCTTCTTTTCTTTCTTCGATGACCCGATCGAGGAGGTCGAATTCAGAAAGGGTTAGTAGATCGCCTGTTTGGATTATGGATGGGCGGTTCAGTGAGTCGTAACTAAAGAAGGTTTGCTCTTTTCCAGTCCGTTCTGCAATGAGTC
>CAZEYJ010000146.1:0-18553 GCA_964516795.1 uncultured bacterium | reverse complement strand
ATCGGCCGTTTGAGGAATGAGGTGAATTTAAACCGTTCTTCTTACGCAAAAGATGTCAGCGAACTCCTGCTTTCAGGGCTTCCTCCCGCTGAGGGAAGGTACTACAGCAAGTCTCAAAAAGCTGATAGCGTGGAAGATTTCATCATTCGCAAGGTGTTCAGACCTGGTGATCGGAATCCTCTTGATACAGAATTATTTGGAGAAATTCAGGATGCTACGCTTAAAGGTGAGCTTGAGCAGGCTTTAGTGGAAGGCGCGAGAGAGGCCCAAGAGTTGCTAGCTCAAGAGATCGATTTAAGCGCGCAAGCTGACGATGCAGCTCGAATTGCTGAATTTAGACGTCAAGCAGGGCTGCCTGAATAAGCGTATCTTCAATTTAAGAAAAAAAAGAACCCGGCTTGAGTCAAGCCGGGTTTTTTTATGCCGTGTGGGAACGGACAATGTCTGGAGACTTCCCATGCAGGATGCAGTCTTGGTTGACCATGATCTCTTTGATCGTCGGGTCGGAAGGGACTTCGAACATCAGGTCCATGAGGAGCGTTTCAACGATCATTCTAAGGGCCCTTGCGCCTGTCCCTGTGCTTTTTGCTTTTTCCGCCATCGATTGCAGCGCTTCATCGGAGAAGCGGAGCTCGACGTTCTCTTCATTGAAGAGGCGTTGGTATTGCTTGATGATCGCATTTTTTGGCTTGACGAGGATGTCGACCATGTCGGCAATCGTCAGCTCGTTGCAGTTGGCGATGCTGTTGAAGCGGCCGACGAATTCGGGGATCATCCCGAACTGGATCAGATCTTCAGGCTCGACTTTGGAGAGGAGGTAGTTGGTCTCGGTCGCATCGAAATGGCGCGTGTCGGCGGCATCGAAGCCGATCGTGCTCTTGCCGAGGCGTTTGGCGATCAGTTTTTCGAGGTGGACAAAAGCGCCTCCGACGATGAAGAGGATGTTTTGCGTGTTGACGCGGATATACTCTTGGTTGGGATGCTTTCTGCCGCCTTTGGGAGGGACGTTGGCAACAGTCCCTTCAACGATTTTGAGGAGGGCCTGCTGGACCCCTTCTCCCGAGACGTCGCGGGTGATGGAGACGTTGCCCGTGGTTTTGCGGACTTTATCGATCTCGTCGACGTAGATGATGCCGAGCTCGGCGCGGGCGATGTCATAATCGGCAGCCTGGACGAGGCGGAGGATGATGTTCTCGACATCTTCGCCGACATAGCCGGCTTCCGTGAGCGTCGTCGCATCGGCGATCGCGAAGGGGACGTCGAGGATGTTGGCCAGCGTTCTGGCGATCAGTGTTTTTCCTGAGCCTGTCGGCCCGAGGAGGAGGACATTCGACTTGCTGTACTCGACCTCTCCTTCTTTATGGAGGGAGCGGATCCGCTTGTAGTGGTTGTAAACGGCGACGGAAATGGTCTTTTTTGCCCTTTCCTGCCCGATAACATACTCGTCTAAAGCGAGTTTGATCTCTCTTGGCTTTAAAAGCTTGAGCTCATGGTGGACAGGTTTTTTTTCGACGATCTCCATACAGAGGCGGACGCACTTGTCGCAGATGTAGGAGTCGGGGCCGGAGATGAGCTTCTCAACGGCTTCTTCAGGCCTTCCGCAAAATGAGCAGGTCGCGCCTTCTTTTTCTTTTTTTGTCATGGGATTTTATGGGGTGCTAGGTGTCGGTTGTTTTTGGGGCTGTGTGGCAATTTTATCGATCAGCCCGTAATTCTTGGCCTCTTCTGCATTCATGAAGAAGTCCCTTTCTGAATCTTCCAGGATTTTTTGGATCGCGTTGCCCGTCGTATCAGCGAGGATCGAGGCGCACATTTTTTTGAGCTGGAGGATCTCTTGCGCTTGGAGCTGGATGTCTGAGGAGGTCCCTCCGACTCCGCCGGACGGCTGGTGGATCATGATGCGGCTGTTGGGAAGGGCAAAGCGCTTGCCTTTGGTCCCGGCAGCGAGCAGCAGGGCTGCCATCGAAGCGGCCTGGCCTAGGCAGTAGGTGTTGATCTCATATCCCATGAAGCGCATCGTGTCGTAGATCGCAAGGCCTGCCGTGATGTAGCCTCCGGGGGAATTGATGTAGATGTTGACATCTTTTTTGGGGTCCTCGGCGCGCAGAAAGAGGAGTTGCGCGATGACCGTATTGGCCACTTGATCGTTGATCTCCGTGCCGATAAAGACGATCCGGTCTTTGAGCAAGCGGGAGAAGATGTCCATAGCGCGTTCGCCGCGGCCCGTATCTTCGATGACATAAGGAATGGTATACATGCACAAACCTCTAGAGATGTTCTATTTCACATGGCCTTATATTGCCGACCAAAGAGATAAAAAACAAGCAGAAGAGGAAGGGTATTTCTCGATGAGTCATTTTGCTAGCGGAAAATAAGGCGTCGAAAAAGGAATTTCCTTTGCATTCTTGTTAGGAAAGGCTGTAGTAAAGCCCGGAAAATTATTGGATTTACAAGTAAGCATAGAAATTTTATGCTCTTTTCATCGAAAACTTGAATTCAGCCTCGTAAGTGCCCAAGTGACTCTCAACACAAAAGATTTGAATACTTTAGCTGAAGAGCGGCTGGAAGATGCAAAAGCATTGCTTGCAGCAAAAAGATTTTGGGGCGCTGTTTATATTTGCGGATATGCGGTTGAGCTCGCTTTAAAAGCGAAAATATGTAAAACATTAGATTGGGACAATTATCCGGAGAATATAAAGGATCTTAAAACTCATAAACTTGATGTGTTATTACTTTTTTCTGGAGCTGAAAAGCTTATAAGTAAGAATTACAAAGGTGAGTGGTCCGTTGTGCAAAAATGGGATCCAGAAAAAAGATATTCTACCGTTCCTGTAGACTTGGATGCTGCAACAGGCATGATTAAAGCGACTGAGACACTTTTGAGTATTTTATGAAAGAGACGTTAGAAAAACTTAAAGTTCTTATCAAATCACTTGAAACTGAAAAAAAAGAATCGTTTCTTATTTGCGCTCTTTTTTTGACGGACGGCACGATTGAGAAGTGGGATTTGATTCTTAGCGCCCCCTGGTTAAACTCAAAAAATCTTGATTCTTATCGATTTATTGCATCAAAGTTACAGGACGCTTTAAATGAAGCGGAATTGCTTTTGCTTGCTCGGATTGTCATTCTAGATCCGGCAGACCTCGTGGTAAAATATTTGCTCGGGTTAGAAACTATTAAAAATGGTGGCTATAAAGAATTTTCGGGTGAAGAGTTGACAGAAAAATTTAAATTCACCATCAAACGGGCGTATCTTCTTCGTTCGCAGGGAATATCAAACCCTTCATAAATATGCCGAGACAATTTTTCGGTTAGTAACCCAACTTCTCCCCTAATTTTACTCGATTTTCAATGGGTCATTTTTTGTTAAAAATGACCCATGAGGAAATGGTTAGGTGGCTTCGTGGGCGATGGCTGCGCTTGATGCCTGTGTGCTGTGGGCGATCAGGTAGTCCTCTGCTTTTTCAAGGACGAGGCGCGAGAAGGCTTCGGCGTGTTCGATCTCTGCGTTGCGCTGATGGTGGAACATCTTTTGCGGGTTGAGGAGGAACTCAAGCGGCGATGTCGCCGGAGCTGGGATGTCCTGAGGAGAAATCCTGATGTTGGCATCGGCGACGACTTTGCGGCAGAGGTAGAACATCCTGACCGCTTTTTCCGATTGCTGATGGATTGTCATCAGTGTTTTTTTTCTCTCTTCGGCTTTAAGAGATTCCCAATATTGAATGAACTCTTTGTCGTTCATGAGCTGTTTAAGGCGGAAATGGGTCTCTTTTTCAATGAGGGTGGCAGGGAGGTCGAACGGGTATTGGGTGAGCATGAACTTGCTGGCCTGTTCTCTCAGGGCTTCCTGGACGTGGTCATGGGCTTGTTTATTAAGCAGCTCGGTGACTTTGGTGCGGAGGTCGTCGACATTTTTTGCGCCGATCTTTTGAGCGAAAGCATCGTCAAGCTCCGGAAGGGTTGCTGTGTCGATCGCTTTGATGGTGAGGCGCACTTTTTTAGGTTTCAGCGCTTCTTTGTCTTCTTCTGAGGCGTCTTCATCGGGAACGCTAACGCCTTCGATCGTTTCTCCGCTGGACTTGCCTAAAACAAGGTCGTACATCCATTTGGACATCGATTTTTTCCTGACTTCAAAACGGGTGCGGCTGAAAAGGGGGGTTGGAGGTGTTTCTTCGATCACGTCGACATCGAGAAGGACGTAGTCTCCTTCTTGGACGGGGCGGTCGATGATCGCTTTCCATTCAGCAAAGAAAAGTTGGACTTGGCGGATCGTCTCAGCGATTTTTTCTTCGTTGACTTCGGGTTGTTTGACCGGTTTGATCTGGAATTGTTTTGGGTCGATGGAGGGGATAGTCGGCTCCGTTTCGAAAGTCATGGAGAAAAGGGCCCCGCTATGGGAATGGCTTCTCATCTTATAGGTGACCTTGGCGTCGCGGTGCAATAATGGGATTTTGGCGAGGTTTTCCGCCGCACGGAACCCTAAGTCGGCGATCGCTTGCTGCCACTCTTTGTCGACTGCGCTGCCGTAGTTTTTTAGGACGAGGGCATCGGGGGCTTTTCCTTTGCGGAAGCCGGGGAGGGTCACTTCTTTGGAGACTCGTTTGACGGCGACCTTGTGGGCGTCTTCGACTAGCTTTTGCGAGGCTTCGATATCAAATTCGACGATGCAGGAGGGTTTGCGATGAATGGAGAGACGGACGTTGTCATCGGATAGGATTTGTGGTTCTACAACCGGCTGTTCCATGAGGAGGACTCCTTAAAAATTAAATTGAATGGAAAAGCGGGTGATGAGGTTCGAACTCACGACCCTCACGTTGGCAACGTGATGCTCTACCGCTGAGCTACACCCGCAATAATCGACAGAAATGAACTAAAAAATCACTTAAAGCGGGTGATGAGGCTTGAACTCACGACCCTCACGTTGGCAACGTGATGCTCTACCGCTGAGCTACACCCGCAGCTTTAGAGACTGCCTACGAATTTGGTTTCTTCGGCCTAAATAATCGAAAAACTCGACGAACCCCAAATTCGTAGGCGGTCTCTTAATGTGGAGTGAGTATAACTTTAGCGTTTTTTTGAATCAAGCGTTGATTTATTTGGAGCTTTCCTCGCTGCAGTGAGAAAGGCAATATTTTTATTTATGCCGAAAATCATGCTGTAAAAATTCCCTGTTTTGTCCATCCTTATATCCTGTTATTTTTTCTTGAAAGCCTAATTTTAGAAGTTTCTTGGATATAAGAGACTGTCTGCAAATTTGGTTTCTGTCGAGTTTTCGGTTCTTTTGAGCCGATTTTTGATTCTTTTTCAGGGGGTAATATACGTAATGTTGATATTACCCCCTGAAAAAGAATCAAAAATCGGCCAAAATAATCCAAAAATTCGACGAAATCCAAATCCGCAGACAGTCTCTAACCGCGGGTTCGATTAAATTTTTCTTGAAGGCGTTAACGAAAAAAGGTAAAAGCATTAAAAAGCCGGTAATCTTAGCTTTGGATTTTTTTAAATAGCTGGGAAAGTGCCGGAAGTTGCACAGATCTAAACCGAATTGGACAGGCTGTTATGTTGAATTTTCGCAAGCTTAAACAAGATTTTTCCTCCAACATCGTCAAGGAGGGGAAGGATCTTTACGATAGGCAGAAAGTTGTTTCTGCCAAGCTTTTGCATCTGGATGCGAAGATGATGCGCGTGAGCGCCAAGGTCCAAGGACAGTTCGATAATTATTATGAGAGCGAGATCGAGATCGATCGGCAGGAGTGCGAGGCGATCGATTCTGATTGCGATTGTCCCTATAACTATGATTGCCAGCATCTGGCAGCCCTTTTGTTTTATTTAGAAGAGCATATCGATAAAATTTTAGTCGCTTTCTCTAAAGAAAATGATATCAAGCAGATTGGGGAAAAAACGGGGATCGATAAAGAGGAGCGGGAAAAGCTTCTAGAAAAGATCAAAGAGGCGGAGACAAAAGAGGTGCAGCGCCAAGAGGAGCAATTTCAAAAGCAGCTGCTCCAGGAGTATGTCGTCTCCTCCCAGCTGCTCGCAGTCTCTCCCTTTTTTAAACCGGAAGAAAAAAATGAGGTGGACAGGGCTGAGTTTGCCCTCGTGTTCGCTTCGCTGCCTCCTCAGGATACCGATACGAAAGGGATTGTTGAGTTCCAGCTGGCCTTGCGGCTTCCTTACCGTTCCAAGCCGCTGCATATCACGCATATTAAGCCGTTCATTGAAGCGCTGCGCTATGCGGAGCCGATTTTTATTGGAGGAAAGCGGTATTGCTTTTCAGTCCAATCTTTTGACGGGTCGCAGCAAGAGATCATGCAGATGATCCGGGACCTGGCCCAATGCTCTGACAATCCGACGACGGAAAGGGCTAGCCGTGTGGCGCAGATCGGTGTCGATGTGTTCGGGATGATTTTAGCCAGGGCTTATGAGATGGCTTCTTCCCATTATTCCGCAGGCGGTTTTTCGGGAAGTGAAGAAGAGCTTCCTACTTTGCCAGGGCTTTATGAAGGAAGCCTTGAGGTGCCGCTGAAATTCTCTCCTGTCCACGCTTCGCTGAGATTTTCTTTAGAGTACATTCCTCCTCCGACATCAAAAATTTTGATCAACCCGACGGTTGTCTTAGGCGAGCACGATGTCACATTGGAAGATGCGCGTTTCTTTGAATGCGCTAAGCCGGGAATGCTCTGCAAAAATACGTATTACAGGTTCCATCCGAACATCAACAGGCTCCACTTGCGCAATTTGCGCCAGATCCGCGATATGACGGTCCCGCAGCCTTTGTTCGGGACGTTTGTCGAAAACGCCCTTCCGCAAATCGCCCGCTTTGCCGAGGTGGCCAATCAGCACGTCATCGAAGATTTTGTGACGCTGCCTTTTGTTGGCAACGTCGAAGCGGTGTGCGATATTTCCTATTTGGACGGTGAGTTGGATGCCACGCTGCACTTCAATTATGATGGGCATAAAATTCCGTCAGTGGCAGCGCAGTTGTCGTTTGAGGATGTTGCTTCCTTCATCAACGATGAAGGGGTGTTGGCGCGCAATCTGGTCGAAGAGAGGCAGATCATCGATGATCTGTTCCAAGACTTTATCTTTACTCCTGAAACAGGAGTTTATGTCGCCAAATCGGAGAAGAAGATCGTCGAGTTCATGACCGATGTGATCCCGCGCAACCAAAATCGGGTGACGTTCAATTGTCCTCAAAATTTGCTTGACCAATTCATCTATGACCAGACCCAGTTCAAGCTCAGCTTGTGCCATACGGAGCGGGTCGATCTCTATTCGATCAACCTGATCGTCGACGGAGCGCTAAAAGGGGTCCGTTTGGACCAGCTTTGGGACTGCATGGGTTCGAAAAAGGCATTTATCGAACTGGATTCCCCCCGCTCTAAAGCCAAGAAGGCAGAGGGGGGCAAGCTCCCTAAAATCCTCGTGCTCGATCTCGACCGGATAGGCGGGGTCATCCAGTTATTTGACGAGATGGGGATCGAAGTGTTGGACGAGCATCAGCTTGAGCGCCCTTTGTGGAGCCTTGCCAACATCGACGCCTCCCAGTTCGAAGGGCTTCCTGTTGAATTCTCGATGACGCCTAAATTAATCGATATCCGTAAGCAGATGCTCGGAGAGAAGAGCCTGACCTTTTCGCCGGTCCCAAATGATGTCAAGGCGACATTGCGCAGCTATCAGCTCGAAGGGGTGAAGTGGCTCGAGCGGCTCCGCGTGATGTTCTTGAATGGGATTTTAGCCGATGACATGGGGCTTGGAAAAACGTTGCAGGCGATCTGTGCTGTGACGCAGCACATGAAGAAAAAAGGGAGCCATACGCTGATTGTTTGCCCGACATCCCTTCTTTACAACTGGAAGGAGGAGTTTGGTAAATTCAATCCTAAGATGAAGGTCGTTGTTGTCGATGGGATCCCTTCCAACCGGAAACGGATTATCGAGCAGCTGTCCCAATATGATATTTTGGTGACTTCCTATACGTTGCTGCAAAAAGATATCGAGTCTTATAAAAAGGTTTCCTTCTCTTATGTGATCCTCGACGAGGCTCAGCATATTAAAAACAGGGGAACGCGCAACGCCAAATCGGTCAAGATGGTGCAGGCCGAGCATCGGCTGATCCTCTCCGGGACGCCGATCGAGAATTCATTGGATGAGCTCTGGAGCTTGTTCGACTTTCTCATGCCGGGCTTTTTGGGTTCTTACGACCGATTTGTCGAAAAATATATTCGGATCTCGGGCAAAGAGCAGCAGAAGAATTTGGAGTACTTGCGCAAAAAAGTGGCGCCGTTCATCTTGCGCCGCATGAAGGTCGATGTCCTTGACGACCTGCCGCCGGTTTCTGAGATCGTCTACCACTGCCAGCTCTCTGAAGTGCAGATGAACCTTTATCGCTCGTATGCCGATTCGGCCCGCGACGAACTCGTGAAGTTGGTCGAGCGGGACGGCTTCGACCGTGTCCAGATCCATGTCCTTGCGACGCTGACCCGTTTAAAACAAATTTGCTGCCACCCGGCGATCTTTGCCAAGGAAAAGGCGGAAAGCGGCGATTCGGCCAAATATGAGCTGCTCATGGAACTGCTCCAGACGCTGATCGAGGGCAATCACAAGACGGTGATCTTCTCTCAATACACCCGAATGCTCCAAATCATGCGCGACGATTTAGAGCTCCGCGGGATCCGTTTTGTCTATCTCGACGGATCGAGCAAGAACAGGTTGGAAGTGGTCAAGCAGTTTAACGAAGATCCTGCGATCCCTGTCTTTTTAGTTTCCTTGAAAGCTGGGGGGACGGGACTTAACTTAGTCGGCGCAGATACAGTGATCCATTACGACATGTGGTGGAACCCTGCCGTCGAGAGCCAGGCGACCGATCGGGTCCATCGCATTGGACAGAAAAATTCTGTTTCAGCTTATAAATTAATTACTCTCAATACAATTGAAGAAAAGATTGCTGAAATGCAGAGAAAGAAAAAAGGATTGGTCAAGAAAATCGTAAGTTGCGATGATGAAGCAATTGCTAAGCTCACATGGGAAGATGTTTTAGAGCTTTTAAAGACTTAGAATTTGTTGCAGAATCCAGTTTCTGTCGATTTTTCGGCTCAAGATAATCCAAAAACTCGATGAGACCTGAATTCAACAACAGACTCTTACAAGACTGGTTACAATCAAATGGATATGAAAAGTTTTGTTGGAAAATTCGGAAGAGGCGCCCTTGACAAACTGGGGCAAGTTTCCGGCCTTTTTTCTAATGATATCGGGATCGACTTAGGGACGGCGAATACCCTGGTTTACGTTCGAGGTAAAGGAATTGTTTTAGCTGAGCCTTCTGTTGTGGCGGTCGATTCGTCGACCAACGAAGTGCTCGCGGTGGGTCATAAGGCGAAGGCAATGCTGGGAAAGACACCACGCAAGATCCACGCTGTCCGCCCGATGAAAGATGGAGTGATCGCCGATTTTGAAATTGCGGAAGGGATGCTCAAAGCCCTCATTAAGCGGGTGACTCCGGCCCGTAGCTTGTTCCGCCCTAAAATTTTAATTGCAGTTCCTTCAGGCATCACTGGCGTTGAGAAGCGGGCTGTCGAAGACTCTGCTCTTCGCGCCGGCGCCCAAGAGGTGATCTTGATCGAAGAGCCGATGGCAGCTGCCATTGGCGTCGATCTGCCTGTGCATGAGCCTTCAGCGAACATGATCATCGATATCGGCGGCGGTACAACGGAGATCGCGATCATTTCCCTCGGCGGCATTGTCGAGTCCAGGTCGCTTAGGATTGCCGGCGATGAGTTCGACGAGTGCGTTGTGAATTACATGCGCCGGACATACAATTTGATGATTGGCCCTAGGACTGCGGAAGAGATCAAGATGACGATCGGGTCAGCCTATCCGCTTGGGGACAATGAGCTCGAAATGGAAGTCAGAGGCCGCGACCAAGTTGCAGGCCTTCCGATCACGAAGAGAATTAACTCAGTTGAAATCCGTGAATGTTTGGCAGAGCCTATCCAGCAAATTGTGGAAAATGTGAAGCTAACGCTTGAAAAGTGCCCTCCTGAGCTCGCTGCGGACCTCGTAGAACGGGGAATGGTCCTGGCCGGAGGGGGAGCGCTGATCAAAGGTCTAGACAAGGCGCTGATCAAAGAAACGGGGCTTCCTGTTATCGTCGCCTCTAATCCTTTGCTGGCCGTCTGTATGGGAACCGGCAAAGCGTTGGAGTATCTTGACAAGTTTAAGAAGCGCAAGTCGCTGACGGCTTAACCTCGATTTAGAGACTGGCTGCGGATTTGGATTTCGTCGAGTTTTTGGATTATTTTCGCCGATTTTTGATTCTTTTTCAGGGGGTAATATACGTAATGTTGATATTACCCCCTGAAAAAGAATCAAAAATCGGCTCAAAAGAACCGAAAACTCGACAGAAACCAAATTCGCAGACAGTCTCTTAGTCATTTTTTTAGGGCCGAAAGCTTTGAAACATTTGCCCTTTTCGGCCATTGGTCGAACGTCAGGAGGGCAAATAGGCGAGAGAAACGGTCCAAAAAAGTTAGATGCCGAACGTGTCTCAAAACCAATTTTTGAGACACGTTCGGTATAAAGTCGAGTTAATCATGGGCTCTTTTGATGATCTCTTCTTAGCAGTCAGGCGCCAGCAGTTGGTCCCTTGGGTCCAGGAGGTCGCGCGCCTTTGCCGTCCCGAGCATATCCATATGTGCGACGGATCGGAAGAGGAATATGAAGAGCTGACCGGCAAGCTGGAGGACAAAAAGGTCTTTGTCCCTCTCGCCCACGATAAACACTTCAATAGCTTTTGGTGCCATTCCTCCCCGGATGATGTCGCACGAGTTGAAGAGTCGACTTTTATTTGCTCCATAAAAAAAGAAGATGCGGAGCCGACCAACAACTGGAAAGATCCAACCGAGATGCGCTCTTTGCTCTGCGAACTGTTCAGCGGATGCATGGAAGGAAGGACGATGTATGTCATCCCTTTTTGCCTAGGGCCTCTCAATTCCCCTTTCAAGCAGCTGGGTGTGCAGATCACCGATTCCCCTTATGTCGTTTGCAACATGCGCATCATGACCCGCATGGGGGCTCAGGTCCTCCAGTCGATCAAAGACGGGGCATTTGTCCCTTGCCTGCATTCTGTCGGCGTTCCTCTCAAATTAGGCCAGAAGGATGCCTTATGGCCTTGTCGTCCCGATCAACGCTATATCGTCCATTTTCCCGAAGAGAAAAGTATCTGGTCGTTTGGAAGCGGCTATGGAGGCAATGCGCTTCTCGGAAAAAAAAGTTTTGCCCTCCGCATCGCTTCCGTGATGGGACGGGACCAGGGGTGGCTCGCCGAGCACATGTTGATCATGGGAGTCACCAATCCCCAGGGAGAGAAAAAATATTTCGCGGCGGCTTTTCCGAGCTCTTGCGGAAAGACAAACCTTGCAATGCTTCAGCCTTCGATCTCCGGTTGGAAGGTTGAATGTGTAGGCGATGATATCGCTTGGATGCATTTTGGGAAGGATGGAAGATTATATGCAATCAACCCGGAGGCGGGTTTTTTTGGCGTCGCTCCGGGGACATCGGAGCAATCGAATCCCGCTATGATGGCGACAATCAAAAAAAATACGATCTTTACCAATACCGCATTGACGTCGGACAAAGATGTTTGGTGGGAAGGGATGACTCCTAAACCTCCCGAGGGACTAACTGACTGGCAGGGCAAGCCGTGGAAGCCCGATTCAAGACAGCCGGCAGCCCACCCGAATGCCCGGTTCACTGTGCCGGCTTCCCAGAGTCCGATCATCGATCCGCAATGGCAAGAACCTCAAGGGGTGCCGATCTCCGGGATCATCTTTGGAGGGCGCCGTTCCTCTGTTGTTCCCCTGGTCTACGAGGCGCTGAACTGGCAGCATGGCGTTTTTATCGGGGCGTCAGTCTCCTCAGAAATGACGGCAGCGGCAGCAGGCGTCGTTGGAAAGCTGCGCCACGATCCCTTTGCGATGCTCCCATTTTGCGGCTATAACATGGGCGATTACTTTGCCCATTGGTATCATATCGCCAAAGGAAAGAACCCCTCGAAACTCCCCCGGATCTTCCACGTCAATTGGTTCCGCAAAAAGAATGGCAAGTTCCTTTGGCCCGGATTTGGGGACAATATGCGCGTTTTAAAATGGATCTTTGAAAGGACCGACGGAAAAGTCTCCGCCCAAGAGATGCCGATCGGTCTACTTCCGCATCAAGAGGACCTCGATCTCAAAGGCCTTAAATTAAAGAGAGAAGATTTAAACGAGCTGCTCGAGGTCGATCTAGAGGCTTGGAAAAGTGAAGCCGATGGGCTTAAAAGATATTTTTCCCAGTTTGAAAATCATCTGCCGCCCCAGCTGGTCCAAGAGCTTGAGAACCTCGAAGCCCGTTTGACAGCCGGTCCTTGAAAGAACAGAGAGCTTCAGCTCTCTGTTACCTGTTTTTTTTTAGCGCGGGAAAATTTCTTGAGGTTTGAAGAAGAAAGAGATTTCCGTCTTCGCATTTTCAGCGCTATCAGAACCGTGGACAGCGTTTTTATCGATCGACTTGGCAAAGTCGGCGCGGATCGTTCCCGGAGCCGCTTCTTTAGGGTTGGTCGCTCCCATCAGCGTACGGTTTTTTGCAATGGCATCTTCGCCTTGCAGAACCATGACGACGACAGGACCTTCGATCATGAACGAGACAAGCTCTTGGAAGAAGGGGCGATGGGCGTGCACAGCGTAAAATGCTTTGGCTTGTTCAGTGGAAAGGTGGAGCATCTTTGCTGCGACGACTTTAAGGCCGCCTTTTTCAAACCGAGAGATGATGGCGCCGATGTTGTCGCCGGCAACCGCATCCGGTTTCAGGATCGATAAAGTTTGCTCAATAGCCATAAAAAAACTCCAATGTTGGTGGTGAGCTATCCTCTAAGCTGCAGTGTCTTTAAAGAAACAACAGCTGGGACGGCTCAAGATGAAAAGGAACAGATTATAGCGACTTACAAGATTAAATTCGACGGAGAACCTTTCTTGCTAGGCAAGTAGAGGCAAGTATTTTTTAGAAAGCTTGTACTTACGGCCTTTATTCGATGAGTCGACAATAATTAAAAAACCATTTTTAACCCATTGAGAGCAAAGGGCAGTGCTTGTGCGAGGCTTAAAGCCGAAAAGTTCGCCGACTTGATGGCTTGTGATGATTTCGAATTCTTGGAATAATCGTAGGACTCTGCGTTGTCGTGCATCGAGAGATCGGATTAAATTGCTATGATCAATTGGGCTTTGGACGGCAGCCATGTGTTTGAGTACATTTTCAAAGGATACCATCATCCCCTCGATGAAATATTCGACCCATTTTGTAATATCAGCTTTTTCTCTGCCGAAATAATAATTATGAGAATCGCCAATGCTGATCGCTTCGTAATAAGCTCCTAGATTGCGGGCGTAATATTCTTCGAGAGAATAGAGGCCTTTCAAGTCATAGCCTCCGAGATGAAGGATGAGTGTTGTAAGCAATCGAGCGGTTCTTCCATTGCCATCGTAATAGGGATGGATAGTGGCCAATTGATAATGGGCAATAGCAGCAATAAGAGGGCAGGGCAACTGGGTGTTTTGATTGATCCAAGCAGTTAATGCTGCCATGAGCTTGCCTACATCTTTTGCCTCAGGCGGCATATAGATGATAGCTTTTGTTCTTGCATCGCGTATGACATTTTGTCCATCGCGATATTTTGTGGGTTTGACGGAAATTTTACCGCCAGCCGTGACCAGAGCATGCAGAGTTTGGATGGTTTTTTCCGTGATTTTTGTTTGTGCAGCAACCCATTTTTCGACTTGGTCTAGTGCAGCATAGTATCCTTTAATCTCCAGCTCATCTCTCTCTCGTCCTGGGAAATGGCCGTCATGTTTGAGGATCTCCTCAATTTGGTCCGGACCCAGCCTGTTTCCTTCGATCATCGTCGAATAGTGGGTGGTAAACAAGCGAGCGGTTTCTCTTAAGGAGCTGAGCACAACAGGTGTTAAAGGTAGATGGGCAACCCTTTCCTTGATCGCCTCAATGCGCATCAGGCAGCCGGCAATTTTCGAGGTCAGGGAATAGAGAGGATTAAATTTTATCGGCATAATATCGGCAATTTATCTGCATTGTCCTACCACTTAATTATGCCGATAAAATGCTGATAAGTCAATGGGAAATGGATGGGAAGCATGAGAGACTGGATTATTTTGGTGGCATTTCGATACAATTAGTCCAAGCTTTGGTTTTTAGCCAAGCAGGACTCGGCATTTAATGTTCAGGTAATCAATGACTTATGGTAATTATCCCGATTTATCTGTGGTGAAGCGGGTGCTTGTCGTCAAGATGAGGCACCACGGAGATGTTCTGCTGACATCTCCTGTCTTTACGAATTTAAAGCGGGCTTTGCCCCAAGCTGAGATCGATGCATTCATCTATCAAGATACCCTCCCGATGCTCGATGGGCATCCGGCGATCTCTTCCTATTTGCTTTACGACCGGGGCTGGAAAAAGCTCTCTCCCTTAAAAAAAATCATTAAGGAAGCGCATCTGTTGAGGAGGATCCGCAAAAACCGCTATGATCTCGTCATCAATTTGACGGAAGGGGACCGGGGGGCTATCGCAGCCTGGATTTCGAAGAGCCGTTATCGGGTTGGGTTTGATCCTCATAAGAAAGGGTTTCTCGGCAAACGGAACGTCTATACCCATCTTGTTAAAAATTGTCCTCATCCGCGCCATACGGTGGAGCGGCAGCTCGACGTGCTGCGGCGGATCGGCATTTTCCCTCAAGAAGAGGAGAAGGCTGTCAGCTTGCATATTCCGGCTGAGGCATTTCAGCAGGTCGGGCAGATGCTGCATCCTTTGGCCGGAAGTTATACCGTGGTCCACCCTGTTTCGCGGTGGCGGTTCAAATGCCTCTCCACGCAGCAGATCGCCGGAGTGGTCAGGGCGCTGCATGAGCGAGGAGAAAAAATCGTCCTTTCGGCAAGCCCAGATCCCGATGAGCTTCAGATGATCGCAGAGATCTGCGCTCAAATTCCTGATATTCCATTAATGAATTTAGCGGGGAAGATGTCGCTTAAACAGCTGGCTGCGTTGATCGCTTCAGCTAAGGCTCTGATCACCGTCGATTCTGTTCCTCTGCATATCGCTTCTGCGACAAAGACCCCTGTCATCGCTCTTTTCGGGCCGACATCTGATCAGAATTGGGGGCCTTGGATGCATCCACGCGCTAAGGTCGTCGCGCAGCAGTTCTCTTGCCGCCCTTGCTATCAAGATGGGTGCGGAGGGAGCAAAAAAAGCGACTGTCTTCTTTCGATGCCTCAGCAGAAAATTTTAACTGCGTTCGAGGCGCTTTTCAGCGCCCCGTGAAAAAACCGCGAGTTTGGCCCCAAATTGGGGTTTTAGGAAAGCTCCTTAGGGAGTGATGTAGGAAACATCTTCAGGCAATTCTTTGCCTTGCCATTTTTCGATGAGCTCCGGGGTCGGATAATAAAATGCAGGATCGAGTTCAAAAGTCCTTTCGGGAGCAGGCAGGCCGGAAAGGGTGGAATAGACTTGTTTGTCCATGGCCTGGAGCGCGTCTTGCACTGTTTGCAAGCTGTCATTTCCTTTGGCGTTTTTCAGAGGGGAAAAACAGCTCTCTCGAGGATAGACGAGGATCTCCGTGCTGCGGGCAAAGGGGAGGACATCGAAAATAAAGGCCTCATATTTCCACGCTTTGATCTTTTCTACATAGGAACTTTCTCCTGCTCCGCGGGTCACCGAGGCGTCCTTATGGGCTAGGTGAAGGGGAAGCGAGCATTCGGGATCGGTTGCAATTCTTTCGATAAAATCCATATGGAAGGAAAAGAGGCTGATGTTGGCGATCCAGAACAGCGGGGTGCCATCGGGGTTGACAGCCTTCATGTCGCCTCCTTTGAGCTCAGAGTATTCGACGACGTTGACGTGACCGTTGTCCAGAGCGACCACGCCGACTTTTTCTTCAACTGATGTGCGCGCGACAGCTTTGAGGACGGTTTCTGCCTGAGTGCGGGCTAGTTTGCCGATGAGCTCGGGATCAAAAGGATCGGCAAGGGGGTTGTCGATCAGGACGAGATTGACATATTCGATCCCTTCTTCTTTCCATTTCTGATGAACTCCTGAATGATAGAGGAGGTGGAGGGCGTTTCCGTTTCCGTCAGGCCCTTCGAGGAGCTTGCCTGGTTTTTCGAGGATCCAGTTGCCTTGATCATCGCAAAAGGGGAGGACAGACTGCTCAAAAAAATCGAGCTGGGAGGCATTGAGGCCGAAGTTCCCCTGTGTTTGGAAAAATTCTGTTGTCTGCGCATGGTTCAAAGGGGATGTCATGACTGCCACATGCAGCGGCCTTCCGGCTTGGGCAGATGCTGCCAAGGTCTTTTCAGCAAACAGTTGGAAGAGGCTTTTTTGCCTGACGGGGGAGACGTTGATGATCCCTTTGGGACCGTTGATCCCGAGCCGGGAGCCTTGTCCTCCGGCTAAGATCAGGCATCCGACTTTTCCTTCCCGGATTAATTTTTCCCCCAGAGCGCGGTCTTCTAGAGATCCTGCGCGGTCTGCCTTTTGAATAGGCGTCAACGATCGAGGTTCCGGAGCTTCAGATAAGAGGATGGCCTGCTGATGTTGAAGAAGTTTTTTGCCGTATTGTCTAAGTTGGATGTCGAAATCTTCTTTTTGGGCTTGCAAGAGGGTTTCGAAGCCTTCAAGGAGATGCTCCTGTCCTAGATCGTTAAGGTAATCGGCAAGGGAGTTGTGGTTGGCGGGCAGCGTATCGGCCAGGTGAGCGGGGGCTTGCTGTTCGATTGCTTGCAATTGAGAGAGGACGCTTAGGGTGAATAGAATGATTTCAACGCCGGTGGGGATTCGTTTCATAGTTGGCTCCGAGCTGTAGGGGTTCAATTTGCAGCGACTATGGTAAACAAGCCCGTCCTTCGTGTCAATCGCAACGCAAGGCCGAGCTTTTGCAGGTTTGTAGACAGGCTTTTAGTTGTTGTTTATAAATGACTTAGTTATTTTAAGTTCGGCTGTTTTTTGCGATAATAAGTTAAAAGTTGACGTCTTTTTTAATAAATATTTTAATGCATGGCTTGGCATTTATAAAATTACAGTTTAATTTTTGTGTTTGTTTTTGTTTTAAAGTTGATGTATAATCAATTTGTTTAAAAACAAAAAGAGGTGTTGATTATGGCTGCCGATTCAGTAGGATTTGCAAATGGCGTATTTTGTCCTCCCTTGCCGGGAAAACTGGGCCCTTTTGCGGAGGATGGGGTTTCTCGTATACGGGTTTGTCAATCTGCGCAAAAAGGGGGGAATTGCCATTATTACGCGCTTCAGATTTTACGCGGCGAGGATAGAATCGGTAATCATCCTCTAGTAGCTCCTCAATTATCGGCCCGAATGAAAGACGGGCAACTGGGAGAATCAGAGCGAATTCAATTTGAACAACTTGTAGTAGACAGGACGTTCGTTAGGGAATGTGAAGTCGTTGCTTCGGCTTATCGGAAGGGTAAACAAAAGGTTGATGATCATTTTGATTTAGCCATTCATATGGCAAAATTCTATGAAGATCTTTCAGCAGAGCAAGGCAATACAAGAGCGGCCGCTAAGCTTATATTGGGTGCATGCAAAAAAGATGGTAAGCCGGATCCAAGCGGTTATAGAAAGATGCTCATCAAAGAACTAGAAACTTTTTTAGGGCAAGATGTCCATGATAATTTTTTGACCTGTCTTCGTCATCAGCGGTACGAAGCCAGAGCAAAGGTGAATCAAAAATTGTTTGATTGCTGTAAAGTACCCCGAGAGAGTGTTGAAAACTTTGGGTTCAAAAAATGGGAAGACTTGAGCCTCAATGAAAAATATGTGCGCGAATCGATTGTGGCGTTTTCTTGTTTGCAGTGCATTTTCAGGTGTAAAGAGTCTTCATGGAATCCCTCGCAGGGCCCTGAAGCGTTGATCGAGCAGCTGAGAGTATATGGGCCGCATGTGATTGGCGGTCTAATAGGCAAAAGGCATTATGAAGATGCTCCTTCTGTCCAGCCTAACTTGGTCCAAGGCAGACAGATCCATTATTGGAAGGTAGGTGCTAAAATAAGCCCATCTACTATTGGACATATCGTTGTCGTCGTCGGAGCTCAGATTAAGAATGGAAAGGGGTTTGTTTATTTTCTTGATCCGGAAGATGGTTCTAATCCTAGAGATCTGAAGTCTCAGAAAGTTTATGTGATGTCTTATGACAAGCTGAAGGAAAAGATCACGAGCTTGGACGGGCTTCGATTTAAGGGGGCTGGAGATGCTTGGGCTTTGCTAAGCGACAGAACTTATGCCGTGCACATGGGAAAAAAGCGAGAGCCCCAGTCTTGAAAAGCGGCAGAACCGTAGATGCGCAAGAGGTTTAATGTTCGGGAGCTTGGGAGTGAAAAAATATTTCATTCTTGTCAGTTAAACTTCTTGTCAGGTAATCTCTAGCTCCTTTGCTATTATTGCCTAAGTCGTACGGAGGAGTGTCCGAGTGGCCGATGGAGCACGCTTGGAAAGCGTGTAAACGTGA
>CAZEYJ010000145.1:0-1808 GCA_964516795.1 uncultured bacterium | reverse complement strand
CTTTCTTCTAGGCCCTAGAGGAACCGGAAAATCAACATGGCTTCGCCACCAATACCCTAAAGCCGAGCGCATCGACTTTTTACTCGGGGAAGAGGAGCGACGTTATAGCGCCTATCCAGAGAGAATTCGCGACGTCGCAGCGCATTTGCCCGAAGGATCCATCTTGATCTTAGATGAGATCCAGCGCGTTCCTAGACTCCTTCCTGAGATCCATTCCCTCATTGAAGAAAAAAAAGAGATCCAATTCATTATGACGGGAAGCAGCTCCCGCAAACTCCGCAGATCGGTAAGCG
Source organism: uncultured bacterium (assembly GCA_964516795.1). Taxonomy (GTDB): domain Bacteria; phylum Chlamydiota; class Chlamydiia; order Chlamydiales; family Rhabdochlamydiaceae; genus Acherontichlamydia. The sequence goes on along the minus strand of CAZEYJ010000145.1, from coordinate 1,515 downwards.
ATCTGTTGGGAGGAAGAGCTCTTCTTAGACAAATGGGGCCTTTTTCCGCGGCAGAGCTCAAAGATCAATTCTCTCTTGAAAAAGCCCTGAAAACAGGTCTGATTCCTTTGATCTGGAGCTCGACCGATCCTGAACAACGCCTCCGCGACTATCTCTATCTTTATTTAAGAGAAGAAGTGCATGCAGAAGGCTTAGTGCGCCAACTGGGAGACTTTTCCCGGTTCCTCGAAGTGTCCAGCTTTTCCCACGCCTCTATTTGGACAACAACCGATATTAGCCGCGAGGCCAATGTCAAACGGGCCACAGTAGACAATTATTTGCAAATCCTAGAAGACCTCTTGCTTGCCTTCACCGTTCCAGTTTTTACCAGAAGGGCCAAACGAAAGCTCATCGCCCATTCCAAGTTCTATTTTTTTGATGCAGGCATCTATCGTATTTTGCGACCCCAAGGGATTCTCGATAGCTCCCAAGAAATTGAAGGATTGGCATTAGAAGGACTTGTCGCCCAACACCTGCGCTCTTGGGTCCTAGCTCAAAACCAACCCCACTCCCTCTCATTTTGGCGAACACAAACCAAGCTGGAAGTCGATTTCATTATCTACGGTCCAAAAGGATTCTGGGCGATCGAAGTGAAACGAAGCCCCAACCTCGGCCCTGACGATGTAAGAGCCCTGCTGGCATTTAAAGAAGAATATCCGGAAGCCCGCTGTTTTTTTGTCATCCCGGGAAAAAGAAAAGAAATCTATCGCGGATTTCCCGTGATCCCCATGGAAGAATTCCTACAGGGAATCGTTCCCGATAATCCCATTCTCTAAGAAGACTATATATGATCAAACTGAAAAAAAAACTCCCCTCCTCACTTCTTCTATGGACAATGCTAGCCCTCTTTTGCTGGAGCCTTGTCCGCCTCGACGATGCCGCTTTCAAACAAAACGACCACTTCAACATCCGCTACATCCAATCCAACCTGCCCGCCAACCCCCAATGGGAAACAGCCCCTCCCTCTGAAACCGACCTCAGCGCCATCAATGAGATCCTCGACCAGCCTTTTTATTACATGGCCAAAGGATCCCATGCCTTTGCCTTCTTAAGCGAAGATGGACGGTATGTCATTAAATTCCACAAATATCCCTCCCATATGCGGATCCTCCCATGGGTCAACCGCCCCTTTGCCTATCAATTCAGCAAAAAGAGGCTGAAGATCAAAGAATACAACTTCAAAAAGCTCGATTATCACATGAGCAGCTATAAAAACAGTTTTGAAAACCTCAAAGAAGAGACCGGCCTCATCTACGTCCACACCAACCCCACCTCCGACCTACACCTCTACGCAACACTTGTCGATAAGACAGGCAACCACTATGAAGTTCCCCTTGACCATGTCACCTTCATCCTCCAACAGCGCGCCAACCTCCTTTACACCACACTCGATGCGCTCAAAGAACAAGACGCCATCGACACCTCAAAACAGATCATTTCCTCTATGATCCAACTGTTTGTCAACTGCTGCCAAAA
>CAZEYJ010000144.1:0-14596 GCA_964516795.1 uncultured bacterium | reverse complement strand
GATTGATAAAATGGGCTTTGATCCCTTTCTTAATGTAAGGCGGCAGCTCATCGAAATCGCGCTGATTGTCTTTAGGGAAAATCAACACTTTGGCCCCTGAGCGCTTCGCCGCAATGAGCTTCTCTTTCACCCCCCCGATAGGCAGGACCTTTCCAGTCAATGTCAACTCTCCCGTCATCCCGAGATCTTCAATGACAGGTTCGTTGCGCAGCAGCGATAACAAAGCCGTTGTCATCGTGATGCCGGCGGAAGGACCGTCTTTAGGCGTCGCCCCTTCCGGAATGTGCAAATGGACCTGGCTCTTTTCAAAGAAAGGGATATTCGGGGCATACATTTGAAGGCGGCTGCAGAGATAGGTCCAGGCTATTTGAGAGGACTCCTTCATCACATCCCCTGCCTGTCCCGTCAGCTTCATGTCCGTCTTCTCTGCAGGGACCTTCGTCGCTTCGACATAGAGCGTAGCTCCGCCGAGCGATGTCCACGCCAGCCCCATGCAGACCCCTACAGGAGTCCTCTCATAGTAGCGGTCAGTAGTAAAGATCGGCTTGCCCAAAAATTTTTCCAGGTTCGTTTCGCTGATCACCTGCTTTTTGAACGGAGGCTTCCCCTTTTTCTCGTTCGCATTGACGACTTGGACGGCAACTTTACGCAAGATTTTCTTGATATGGTTCTCCAAGCTCCTCACGCCCGCTTCGCGCGCATAGCCGTTGATCACATGGACCAATCCCTCTCGTGTGAAATCGGTCTCCGCCAGCTTCAGCCCCATTTCTTTGCGATTGCGCGGGATCAAATACTTCTCTGCTATCTTCACCTTTTCCTCAAGGATATAACCGGAGAGGCGTAAAATATCCATCCTGTCCTTCAGCGGCTCGGGGATCGTGTCCAAAACGTTGGCCGTCACAATGAACAAGATGTTGGACAGGTCGCAGCGCACGTCGAGATAATGATCGAGGAAGTCCTTGTTCTGCTCCGGGTCCAATACCTCCAGCAATGCGGAGGCCGGATCCCCTTGATAGCTCGATCCCATCTTGTCCACCTCGTCGAGCATGATCACCGGGTCCATCGCCTGCGTGAACTTGAGCGCCTGGATCATCTTGCCCGGCATCGCGCCAATGTAAGTCCTCCGATGGCCTTTGATCTCCGCCTCATCGCGCATCCCGCCGACAGAGAACCGGTAAAAGGGGCGTTTGAGCGCCCGCGCAATACTTTTGCCGATGCTGGTCTTGCCTACGCCAGGGGGCCCGACAAGGCAAATGATGCTCCCTTTGACACCGCCGGAGAGCTTGCCCACAGCGATAAACTCCAAAATCCGCTCTTTAATGTCTTTGAGCCCGTAGTGGTCATCCTCCAACACTTTCTTAGCGAACTGCATATCGACCCCCTCTTGGGCGCCGGTGCTGAAGATCCCCCAAGGGACAGTGGTCAGCCAATCGAGATAATTGCGGCAAACGGCATACTCTGCAGATTGCACCTCTAGGACGCTGAGCTTGTCCATCTCTTCCGTGATGACAGTCTTGACATCTTCAGGGACTTTCCTCTTTTTCAAACGGGTCTCAAACTTTTCCAAATCGCATGTCTTGTCATCTTTTTCGAGGCCGAGCTCTTTTTTAATCGTCTTGAGCTGCTCCCTTAAGAAAAACTCCCGCTGCGTTTTAGAGATCGTCGCTTCGATCTTTTGATTGATGCTATTTTGCAGCTTGCTTAAGTCGAGCTCTTTTTTCAGAAGAACTAATGCCTTATCGATCCTCCCTTGCAGATCATAGGTCTCTAAAACATCTTGGAGCTCTTCCCGGCTTGCCGTTGTCAGAGCCACGGCAAAATCTGCTAATTTCCCCGGTTCGGTAAAGTCAGAATGTCCTAGAAAAATCTGGAGTTCCTCTTTAAAAAGAGGATTGAGCTTAAGCAGCTCCTTGATCGTCGTGATGATGCTGATCGAATAAGCTTTTAATTCCTTCGATAGCTTGCCGCTCTGGTCTTCATGGTAGTCGACGTGGGCTTTCAAATATTTTCCAGCCTTCGCCTGCTTGCTGATCACGATCCGTTTTTCCATGTTCAGCACGACCTGGGCGCCCCCTTGCTCCATCGGAATAATGCGTAAAATCCTGGCCAGAACACCGACTTGGTAGAGATCGTTGAGAGAAACTTTGTAAATATTGTCATCTTCTTGGCGTGTCAAAAACAGCCCCAGGAATTTATGCTCAGACTTGGCGACCGTTTTCAAAACTTCATAAAAAGGACCTGGCTCGATCACGATGGGGGCTGCCATGCCGGGGAAAAAAGGACGCCGGCTTAAAGGGACGACAAAAACTTGGGCGGGGAACTCAACCGAAGCCTTAGGCTGTTCCTTAGCTACTGATTTCTGGATAGCTTCAACAAGGGCTTCTTCAATTTCATCTTCAGGGATCATAGTTTCTTTTTCGTCGTTCAAGAGAGGTTCTCCTCAGTAAAAACAGCTCAGAGACTCGAGGGGAAAAAGGCTCTTATCCTTCTCCCAGCAAGAGGGATTTACTCTACCACCTCCAACATAATTGTGCAACTCGTTCACTATTCAAGCTGTTCTCGCTGTGGGAGAAAAGGGAAATTATTCAAAACTATTCCTTTACAACTGACGACACTGCCCACAGAATTTACTTATTAAATAAAAACAAACCAGTTTTTAAGTTAAAATTAAAAAATAATTATATTATTAAAATGACATTAACATTGAAAAGCGTGCGCAGATTAACTACAATAAAGGAGAAAAAAATTAATTAAGGTTTTCATGACAACTTCTGCGTCACATCTTTCTCAGCCGGGCCGCAATACTGCCCTCTATTCCGAGCTGAACAAACTCCATATTTCCTATGGTGCAAAAAAATATGCTGTCACCGTGACGCAGCTAACAACCGGCGGAGAACGAGATATTACTTCCCTTCGCGACTGGACCGCTATCACTCAAATCGCTCTCAGCTACCTCGAAAAAGAACTCCCCAACCAAACTCAACAGCAATTTGACTTTACCCGGATGAGGCGGGCTGAAATTTCCATTCGCGGAGCCCTAGCGCTTACCCCTTCGGCCGCCTTTTCCAACCCCTCTTCTGCAGCCATCACCCAAGTAGCCTGGGAAGAAAAGAACTCCCAACAATTAGCAAAAAGGCTATCTCTTTCACCCCCTCAGAGCCCTGAAGCCTTAACCCTGCTTCAGCAGCTTGCCAACGAAATGGCCTCGTACAAAGGGCCCCAAAAACCAGCTCGGCAGCTCGCTACATCCTCGATTCCTGCTCGATCCTCTCTCATCCACGACGCGGGAGGCGGAGGAGACTGCGGGCCCAATTCGATCGCACACCAACTCTCCCTCATGCCCCAAGCAGCCAGGAAAACATCTCAGCAGCTCCGCAATGATGTCGCAGACTACCTCAGCTTGGAAAGCTCAATGAACGACCCCCTCCTGTTCGGCTACATCGTCAACGCCCTCAAAGAGGAACGGGAAGACTTTCAAAACCTCGGCCTCCGCCCCTTCCCTGGGACAGCATCGGTTTCACAAGACCAGATCATAGCCGACCTGCTAAACGTGGAAAACACTCCGCCGGACCTCCTTCCCAAAGAGTTGCGCAATCGGATCTTCACTTACCGCAGAGAACGGCTCAAAACCCAAGGCTCCTGGGTCGATAAAGACTTCTTCTATGCACTTGGCAAACTCCAACTCCCCATCGCCATCATCAAAAAACTCAATGACCACTACTTCATTGAGGAGCGGTTCCCATCCAATCAACCGATCAACAAAGACAACACGATCTGGATCTACTACAACGGAACTCGCCAGAGCAAAGGCTACCACTTCCAGAGCTTCTTGCGGAACAACCCCGAATTCAACCCATGGATCGATGTCCTCCTTCTCCGAGACAAGACCGAAGCCATTGAAACCTTCTGCGAGCATCTCATACGAAATCGAGAACGTTTGGCCAGCGCCCAAGCAGAAGAAAGAGACAAAGCCGTTCCTGCCATGACACATGCTGTCGCGGACTTAAAAAATGCTCATCCGGAACTCTTTGCCAAAACACTCCATCTCATGAAGCAGAACAACCCCGACGCGACATTTACCGAAACCGATTTTGGAAACATCCCTGCCCATTACGAAGAACTATTAAACCCCCGTTATCAACAGATTTTAACTGCACAAAAATTAAACGAAGCTTAAAATATTTCCCATGGCAACCTTCCCCTTCTACAGATTGATCATCGATACGAGCTCAGAGCATTGTTTAATGGGCATTGCGCAAGATGGCAAGATCCTCTCCTCCCTGATCACCCTGCATGCAAACCAGCTCTCCCAAACACTGATCCCCTCCCTTCAAAAGCTCCTGCAAGAAAGCGGGCTCAAGCTCAGCCAGCTCAATGAAATAGCCGTCGGGATCGGCCCCGGCTCTTATACCGGGACCCGGGTGGGCGTCTCGATCGCCAAAAGCCTCAGTTTCGCTTTAAAAACAGCCTCCCTCCGAGGGTTCTGCTCCCTCCTCGCCTTTCTCCCTCCATTGGAAACAGGCTCTTTTGCCGCTGTCATGCCCTCGAAAACAGGCGATTTCTACCTGCTCAAAGGAACCCGCTCTGAAGGCAAACTCTCCTGCTCCCAATCGACGCTTCTCTCTCAAGATGAGCTCACCGACGCGATTGCAGACGTCGATACCCTCGTCGGAAAACCCCTTAAAGACATCGAGCTGCTACTCCCCTCCTTTAAAGGAAAATGGACCCAGCCCAACCCAACCCTGGAAGCAGTCCTCGAACACCTCGAAACAGCCCCCGCTGAAAAAACCCCAATCGACCTCATTTACCTCCACAAACCCTAAATTTCTTATTTTCGTTTGAAAAATATCTCCTGCTCCTCTAGAATCAAAACCATTATTGGATAAGCTTTTTTTTGTTACAAAAAAACCAATCTTAGGAAATGTATTCATGCCAAGCGTAAAAGTCAGAACGGGAGAGCCAATTGACAAGGCTCTGAGAGCTTTAAAGAAGAAACTTGACAAAGAAGGGATCATGAAATCGGCAAAAGCACACCGCTTTTACGACAAACCTTCTGTCAAAAGCCGCGCAAAGTCCAAAGCTGCTCTCAAGTACAAGAAGACAAAACCTAGACATTTCGGCGCTTAAAATCCCCTTTCTGAAACCTGATCGTGCTACTTGCCAACTCCTTGGCCTGTAGCACGCTATCTTTTTAGCACTCCCCCAATTCGACTGCTAATTTCCCCTTGTCTGAATTCCTATGATCTGCTACCATTAGGCTAACTTTAAACCCCTCAAGTCACTATGAGCGACTATTACGAATTGCTCGGGATATCCCGCAGCGCCAGCCAAGACGAAATCAAAAAAGCCTACCGGAAAGCGGCGCTTAAATTCCATCCCGACCGCAATCCGGGAGACTCCCAAGCGGAGAAAAAATTCAAAGAGATCTCTGAAGCCTACGAAGTCTTAAGCGACGAAAAGAAAAAGCAGATCTACGACCAATACGGGGCCGATGCGTTGCGCGGCCACGGCATGGGAGGCGGAGGCGCCCCCGGAGGCTTCTCTTCGATGGAAGAAGCATTGCGCACCTTCATGCACGCCTTCGGCGGCGGCGGCGGCATGGGATCGCGCGGCGGCGAATCGCCTTTTGACGCCTTCTTCGGCTTTGACAGCGAATCGGAAGGCGCTGTCCATCAAGGCTCCAGCAAAAAAATGAATCTGACCATCACCTTCGAAGAGGCCATGAAAGGGGTCGAAAAAGAGGTGCTGCTCAACAACTACGCCACCTGCTCAACCTGCGACGGGCGCGGCGCTAAGAACGACTCAGGGATCAAAAAATGCTCCCATTGCCGAGGTTCGGGCCAAGTCCATCAAAGCCGCGGCTTTTTCAGCATGACAAGCGTCTGCCCTCAATGCTACGGCAAAGGAAAAGTCATCTCCGATCCCTGCAAAGACTGCCACGGGTCGGGACGCGTTAAGAAAAAAGAGCCCCTCACCATTAAAATTCCTCCCGGCGTCGACACAGGCATGCGCCTGAGAATGTCAGGCCACGGCGACGTGGGAGAACAAGGCGGCCCCGCAGGAGATCTTTACATCTTCATCTCCGTCGAGCCCCACTCGATCTTCCAACGCGAAGGCGACGACGTGATCGTCGAACTTCCGGTCAGCTTCTCTGAAGCAGCCCTCGGATGCAAAAAAGAGCTGCCCACTCCGCTTGGAGGTTCCTGCCGCATCACCATCCCCGAAGGGACCCAGTACGGCAAAGTCCTCCGCGTGAAAAATGAAGGCGCTCCCAATGTGCACGGCCAAGGCAAGGGCGATCTGCTGATCAAGATCATCATCGAAACCCCCGTCGGGCTTTCCGATAAACAAAAAGAGCTGCTCCAAGAGTTCAGCGAGACGGAGGGAGACAATAACTCCCCTCGCAAGCGAAGCTTCTTTGACAAGCTGAAAGTCTTTTTCTCTTTCTAAAGCATATTTCTCAATGACTCTTTTTCCTAGTGGAAAAAGAGTCATTGAAAAAGAAGTCAGGTCTTGCCCCAATTTCAAAAATTAATTACAGTGCGCTCTTGCATCCCTTAAGAAAACCGCTAGCGAAATCAATATGCAAGAGCTCACCTACACACCCTATACCCCTCGATTACTTCCTATCCGACTGCCCGTTGGAACCCGGCTTAAAGCCATCCTAGCACAAGCTCAATCCACTATCGCGACTTTTAATACCCTGCTGACTGAGCAAGAAAACAGCTTCCAACTGCTTCAACTCCTCTCGGTCCAAGAAGCGATCGATTCGCTAAACGTCCACGAGCCAAAAACAAGCCTCAAGCAAGTCTTCATCGACCGCTTGCTTAAAAAACTCACAGAACAAGAAAAATCCCTTTTTAACTATCTGCCCACCCTCGCCAAAACTTGCAGCAAACGATTCGATCACTCGCTCGTCCAAACCCTCCATCAAACGATAAGAAAAAAAGCCCCTCCCTCAAGCCCCAAACGCAAAGGCTACCGAAAAAAACAAAACTGGATCGGGCCTAAAGGAAAATCGATCGACGAGGCTTACTTTTTCCCTCCCGCCCCCTCAGAGCTGCCGGCCCTCATGGACAACTTGATCGCCTATTGGCACAAATCTGAAAAAGAGCCCTTGGTCCAGCTCGCCCTCATTTTTGCCCAACTGCTCATCGTCCACCCGTTTATGGACGGCAATGGAAGAACAGCGCGGATGCTCATCCCCATTTTTCTCTATCAAAAAGGGCTGATCTCCTCTCCCCTCTTTTTCCTAAGCCGCTATTTCAAACGACATAGGCTCGCCTATTTTCAACATCTCTACGCAATCACAGCTGAAGGGAAATGGGACCGATGGGTCGAATTCTTCTTAAAAGGGATCGTCGAACAAGGGAACAAGAACTGCGCCCAAGCAAAAAAAACACTCTCTTTTTACAACACCCTCAAACAACAGCTTTTATTGCAATGGCCAGAAAAAAAGGCGAAGAAGATCCTCCTCTTCCTCTTTGAAAATCCACTCTTTACGCAAGCCTCTTGCCGCTTGCATCACTCTAGGCAGATCATCGACTTTCTCTTAAGCCAACAGATCATCAAGCGAGGACGAATTCAGAAAAAAACCTACTTTGTCTTCTCCGGTCTTCTATAAAAGCGTGCAAAATTGAAATCCTTGAGTCGTTGGTTCCATCGCATCAATTGTTGGTTCTATCTCATCGGTCGTTGGTTCCATCGCATCAGTTGTTGGGCTCGTTGCATCTGTTGTTAGTTCCATTGCATCGATCAAGCGGATAATGTTCTCTTCCGCATGCGCTTTTCCCCAATCGGCATCCGCGTCTGGTTGTTCAGCCAAGACGGCCGCTTGCGCATAGATCTGAGTGCGTTGATCTACAGAGAGGGATTGCCACTTGTCTTTTATAGCTATCATGACGGCCCTAACAAAATCTGTCCGATCAGCAAAGAGATCTGCCCCCACCTCTGAGGATGAGCTCGAAGAGGACGGGATAGCCGCCCATGCTCCGCGAATGCGCTGCTGCATCTCATCAGAAAGTCGCTGAAATGCATTCCTGAGGACAACCTCCTCTTCCCCACGATGAATGACTTGACACAAAGAAGCAAACGGCGTGCGGCATGCGTGATATGAACAAGCCATAAGCTTATTGATCACATCATGAAATCGCAAAGTGTCAAAAAAATACAACGTGTCGCCAAAATTAAATCCACGCAAATCGCTATCTAAAATGAATATGAATAGATTCAACTGAAGACAAAGGCTCTTTAACTGAGAAAGCTTTCCGACTGTACTGGGGAGGCTTGTGAGCCGGTTTGCATGAAGACTCAGCTCTGATATCTGAAAAAGGCGACCGATTGTTGAGGGGAGGCTTGTTAACTGGTTTTCAGAAAGGTGCATCACGTCTAGCTGAGAGAGGTTGCCGATTGTCGGGGGGAGGCTTGTGAGCTGGTTGTTAGCAACTTCTAGCCATTTTAGCTGAGAGAGGTTGCCGATTGTTGAGGGGAGGCTTCTAATCTGATTTCCAGAAAGGTAAAGATTTGTTAGCTGAGAGAGGTTGCCAATTGTCGAGGGGAGGCTTGCAAGCTGATTTCCAGAAAGGTTTAGCGATTTTAGCTGAGAGAGGTTGCCAATTGTCGAGGAGAGGCTTGCAAGCTGATTTCCAGAAAGGTTTAGCGATTTTAGCTGAGAGAGGTTGCCGATTGTCGAGGGGAGGCTTGCAAGCTCGTTTCCATAAAGATTAAGGCGCGTGAGTTGAGAGAAGCAGCCAATTTCTGATGGTAGAACTTTCAAATCCATTTGATCTAGGTTTAATTCCGTAACACAAGCGATTTTGTCTGCGTTGATAGGATCATTTAACCACCCGCGAATGGCCTGTGCACTAGCAGGAATAGGCACCCCTTCGAAGTCGATCTGCTGTTGAATACGCATCCAGATCGTTTCTAATGCTGTATCCAGACTCTGTTGCATCCTTTCATAAGAAGAAAATTCAAATCCGATCACAGTGCGCATATCGGGAATCGGAGCTCCCTGTTTTCTCAATTCCCGGGTCAGATAAGAAAATCGCACAAATGAAGAGGGGCCGGCCGATTCGATCCTATTTAGCAATCTCGTTTTCTTGGATTCCTTAAACTCCAATCCTGTCAACTTGGTGTAATTAGAGCAAATTGCAGAAGTGAGGACCCGAGAGACAAAGCAGTCGACAAAAGCCATCTGATCGACTAAATCTCGCAGTACATGACTCTTGACCTTTTCTTGCAGTGTTCCCCAGCTAGATCTTAGGTTATTGGCATCAAACACATTGCGCCACCTGCAATTGACTTCTAAAATCGCACTGCTAGCTTTTCTGTCCCGACAGCCATTTGTCGCATAGTTAAAAATCACGCTCAATACATCATCTGGAAGCTGCAGATCAATCGAAGCTTGACCGGGTTCTTCTTCTTTTCCTTTGCCCAAACCAGATGGATTGCCCACAAAAGACGAGGTTCTTAAAGTTATGTCATAACTCATATTAAAACTTCCTTAACATGACTGATTTTTATGAATTAATTCCATCGCATCGATCAGCCGGATCATGTTATCTTTCGCATGGGCTTTTCCCCAATCGACATCCCCATTAGGCTGTCCAGCCAAGATTGCAACTTGCGCAAAGATCTGATTGCATTGACTTCCAGAGAAAGATATCCATTTGTCTTGCGTAGCTGTCATGACGGCCTTGACAAAACTTGACCGATTAGCAAAGAGATCCTCTTGCTCTTCTTCTTCAAATGATGAGCTTGAAGCGATTGAAAAAATTGTCCATACTTTGCAAATACGCCGCTGCATCTCATCAGAAAGCTGCTGAAATCTACTTTTTAGAACTTCATCGCCCTCTGCGCGATGAATCGCCTGACACAAGGAAGCAAGCGGTGTGCGACATGCATAGCCTGAACAAGCTAACAGCTTATTGGCCACATAACGAACACTGAAAGCTTGATCCGTCCCTAACCCCCAAAAATATCTATCCGAATCAAATATACATAGGTTGGCATTGAGGAAAAGGTCTTCTAACCGAGAAAGTTGACCAATTGTTGAGGGAAGGCTTGTCAGCTGATTGTAACTCAGAGAAAGCCTCCTTAGCCTAGATAGGTTGCCGATTGTCGGAGGAAGGCTTGTGAGCTGATTGCTCTCAAGGCCAAGATTGATTAGCCGAGACAAGCTGCCAATTGCATCGGGAAGACTTTTAAGGCCGTTTTCAGCAAGGCAAAGCTCTCTTAGCAAAGAGAGATTGCCGATTGTCCAAGGAACACTTGTAAGTTGATTTTTAGCAAGGCAAAGCTCTTCTAGTCGAGAAAGGTTCCCAATCGCTGCAGGGAGGCTAGAGAGTTGGTTTTTAGTCAGGTCAAGAGATATGAGCTGAGAGAGACAGCCAATCGCTGCAGGGAGGCTTATGAGATGATTTCTAGAAAGGTCTAACCGTTTTAGCTGAGAAAGATTGGCGATTGTCGAGGGAAGGCTTCTGAGCTGATTTGCAGACAGGTTAAGCTTTGTTAACAAGGAGAGGTTGCCAAGTGTTGAGGGAAGGCTTGTGAACTCATTTTCAGGAAGCAAAAATTCTTTAAGCCGGAAAAATACGCCGATTTCAGATGGCAGAACGGCCAAATTCATGTCAGACAGAATTAATCCCCTTATGCCAGCGATCTTGTCTGTGTTGATCGGATCGCTTAGCCACTGACGAACGGCCTGCGCGCTAGCGGGAATAGGAGCTTCTTCAAAGTCGATCTTCTGCTGAATGCGCTGCCAGATCCTCTCGAGAGCTGTATCGAGACGTTGTTGCTTGCTCTCATAGGGGGAACGTTCCAATCCGATCACAGCGTGCGTATCGGGAATCGGAGCTCCCTGTTTTCTCAATTCTCGTGTCAAATAAGAGAATCGCGAAAATGAAGAAGAGCCCATCGATTCAATTCTCGTGAGCAACCGCTCTTTCTTGGATTCTTTGAATTCTAATCCTGTCAACTCGGCGTGGTAAGAGCACATGGCAGAGGCGATGACTCGAGAGACAAAGCGGTCGACAAAGGCCATCCGCCCGACTAGATCTCGAAGCGCAGAACTCTTGGCCTCTTTTTGCAGTTTTCCCCAACTGGCTGCGAGGTTATAGGTCTCAAATACATTGCGCCATCTGCGATTCACCTCTAGAATCGCGCGGCCTGTTTTTACATCCTGACAGCCTTGCGTTGCACAATTAAAAATCAAGCTCAATGCATCATCAGAAAGAGTCAGATCAATCAACGCTTGATGAGACTCTTCTTCTCCTTTATTAGAAGATGGAATGCCCGCGAAAACCGGATTGATTAAATTAACGGAACCGCTCATACAAAACCCGCTTTTTTATTTTTTATTAAACAAATTCAATTCATTAAATATTTTAAACATAAAATAGTTTAATATCAATAGAATTCACTAAATTACAAATAATTAAAATTATATATAAAATTATTCTATTTTTTAATTCGTTATTATAAATAAAAATCATTTTTTATATATACGGTTTGCGAAAAAGAATACCGATAAAGATTGTGTTTATACTGAAAGACTCGGTCAAATAGAGCAGATCTGCCTACTCCCAACTAGCGCTTAAATTGGAAACAAATCTATATTCCATTCACACACAATGATTTACAACAACAAAGCGATAGAAGCTGAATTCAACAACAGCCCCTTAAGAGGGATAGACAGAAAATGTATTAAAAAATATTTAATAAGAGAGGCTGTTTTAATAACCTTGCCGGTTTTTCAAACAGCCTCTAAAGAACTTAGGCGCATCCGCCGCATGTCATGCTTTTTTTCATCGTTTTAGCAGAAGGTTTCTTTCTTCTTGCTGTTTTTTTTGTCGTTTTTTTAGCGACTTTTTTCTTAACTACTTTCTTTACTGATTTCTTTGCTGATTTCTTTTTAACAGCTTTTTTCTTCTTTGCCATTTCTGTCTCCTTCATGGATAATAGCTTTAATTTTTAACGGGATCTTTTGTTTCACCTTGTAAACAAGGCGAAAACTTTTCACATTAACAGCCTCTAATCCACTTATTAAAATTTCATGCAATTAACAGCAAATATTTTTTCACGACAGGAGACTGTTATACCGAACCTCTGTACAGCTTCTAACTGTCTTTAACGAGAAGACGGCCAGCCTCTTTATAGCTCAGCTTGCTGAGCTCTGAGGCGTGTTGAGAAAGAAACTGGGAAACTGATTCCGGAGCGGTTTTGGAATACTCGCGCAAGGCCCACCCGATCCCTTTGCGAATAAAGAAATTGCTCTCGTGCATCCGCTGCCGGCAGTAAGAAAAGAGCCTTTCCTCTTGAGTGTGCTTCTTCCATTTTAATTGAAAAATGATCGCTGCGCGCCGAATCCATAAAAACTCATCTTCGATCCACCTGTCCATTTCAGAGAGGCTTGTTTGATTCTCCAGCAAAAAACGACCCAGCACGCTAGCAGAAAGCGTATCAACGCTGTCCCACCAGGCATGTGTGCGCATAAGGTCCTCTAATAAACCAAGATCAGCAAGCTCGAGCCTCTTCCAATGCCTGACAAGAAGATCGATAGCTGCGTAATGGAATTCTCGTTCAGGTTTCGACCAAAGCTCCTTCACCGTTTCGATCAGCTCTTCGCGTTCAATCTGGCGATAAGAGTTCAACAGAGGCTTTTGAAGCTCTGCCCTTTTAGGCTTGGCGATACCAAGAAAAGGAAACTGGTTCAGCAAATAGGCCGACTGCTTTTCTGCGTAAGCGGGATCGGCATGTTCTTTGAAGACTTTTTCAAGCTGTCGGATCCAAGCATCAGGTTTCATGATCGTTTTCCTAAAAAATCGAAATATAGAGATCAACCTCTGCGTCGCGCACAGGCTTGCTCCGCTGATCATAAACTTCAAAATCAGCGCGGAATGCCCGCATATAGGGAAAGTCGTGCGACCAAATGTATTCCCAAGCACTGGGAACAGCATAAGCGATCGCTCCTTTTGCTGTCATCACGGCATATTTAGAAGCGGGAAGAGTAACGGAAGCCAGCCCTTGGGGAATAGATGCCTTCGATGAAGACTCAACACCGATCAGCATCGAATAATAGCCGCGCTCATCGTAATCGGAATAAACGGCGTAGACGATTTCCGGCCGAACAACAGACGGAACTCGAGCGATGACCTGGTCTCGATAGAACTTCTGCCAAAAAGCAGGGATCTTGTGCATCGATTCCCCATTTTGGTTGGTCGTCCTCATATCAATGCCAACAATCGTGAACGGTTGTTTATCTCGAACTGACAGCTGCATGGCGTAGCTCCTCGTCAAAACTAGTCTCTATTCCCCCGATTAACCACAAAACAGGATTTTCAGCTAGTAGTCTCTTATGATAGACCACTCATGATCCATCATGGATCTCAAGATAGTCTCAGCCCAACGTAGCGGTCATCATAACTATCGCCATAAACGGAAGGATCGATCGTCTCATCTAAAGTAAATCCCGCTTTGAGATAAAGATGCCTTGCTACTGTGTTGACCTTGCGCGTGATCACCTTGACCTGTTTGACACCCGGAAAGAGCTGCTTGATTCCGCTTCCTTGAAGCGCTTTTTCAAACAATGTCCCTGTGACCCTGCGGTTTCTCGAACCTGCTTCCAAAGAGCATTGGCTCAAATAAAGTTCCCCTGTTTCAGATACAGGAGAGTGGGACAACCATCCCAAAAGAACCCCGTTCTCATCGCAAAGGAAGAGGAACCCTTTGCTGCCGGCCAAATACTCTTCATACTCATCATCAAAAACAAGGCTTAACCAACTTTCTAAGGTCAGCCCCTCTTTTAAGCGGAGCCATTTTTCAACAGGGTCTGTCGATCCGCTTTGGCGATGATAATCGAGATAAGTCGTTGAAAAAGCCTCCACGAAAATCTCTTTGGCAGAAGGTGCGCGCCTCTCTATCTCTTCACTGCTTGGGCGATAGACAACTAGGGTTCCAATCGGAGTCTCCGCTTCAAAACGCACTTCAGAAAAAGCGGAAGGAGAAAAAGTATCCACCGCTTTCGCTTGATAACAGCAGAACAGCCTTGCAACAAGACACGCCAAAAAGAGATTTTTCATAGTTCTTCCCATTTTAGAATCGTTTTCGGTATATATTAAAAAGACAGAAGAACTTCTTCTAAAGGAGCTTTCGATGATAATAAACTGCCAAATTAAACCGCTATTATTTTTTCAAATCGGACCACGCCGCCTCTTCAACGCATTCCTCTGCATTTTAGCCCTATTTTTATCAAGCTGCTCATCGAAGCCAAAACACCTACTCAAAGTCGAGGCAACGCCGATTCCCCATGCTCAAATGCTCGAGTTCATTAAGCCCGATCTCCAAACACAAGGAATCGACCTCCACATCATCATCACAGAGGATTACAACCAACCTAACGCCGCCCTAAACAAAGGGGAGATCGACGCCAATTTTTTCCAGCACCTGCAATTTTTAAGCGAACAGATCGCTGAATTCCACTACCAGATCACAAGCATCGCAAGCATTGAAATTGAACCGATGGGAATCTATTCAAAAACATTGCGCTCCCTCTCTGAACTTCAAGGAGAAGGCGTTATCGCCATCCCCAGCGACC
>CAZEYJ010000143.1:0-2876 GCA_964516795.1 uncultured bacterium | reverse complement strand
GTGTTCATAGACACGGCCCGAAGATCAGATCAACATAAGGCTAAGCATTTCTCAGGTCATACAAGTTAGGGATTTAGAACAAGTCAAAAAGCTCATCCTCAAGAAGACTCACGGCCAACCGGCTAAAAGCCTATTTCGGCTCGGGTTGGACGGGGTAAAGTCTCTAGTCCTTTGTATAAAGAAGAAAATCGATGAATTCAGAAGAATCCTTTAGATCTTAAAATACTGTAAATCAATAACATATTTTTTCAGTAAATCTTTTTTTGTACAGAGGAAAAATCCACGTATAAAGCATTTTAAACAAAAAAAATAAAAACAATTAAAGTAATTGATAAAAATATAAATTTACATTAAAATATAATCGATTGTAAAAACAAAAATTAATAAATTATAAAATGAGGTTTTATATGTTACCCTTAAGTCTTTCTTCAAGCTCGAGCAGTTCGACTGGATCCTCTTCCGCCAGCTCGCCTTCCCCAAAAGCGGTAACGGGACCCAGCCTCACTAACCTTTCAGAGGATGTTTGGCATCGCATTCTTGGATACCTTGACCCCAAATCAATCGGAGCGCTTGCATGCGCATCTAAACGTTTATACTCGGTAATAATCCCCGTGGTTAATCAGGGAAAACCTATCGAAGTAAAGCAGTTTATTGAAAATCTCATTTCAAAACTCAGAGAAAATCACTCGAAAAATCCAAAATTTTCACAACAAATAGAATCATTGGAAAAGATCCTATCCAGCATAATAAAAGAAATACAACAGAGAGGCTATCAAGCAGAACAAACCTGCTCAAGTGAAACCGATGATGAAACCGATACCTTCTTTCAAGGTGAAGAGGCTGACCCAATTGACCAGCCACCAGAGCTAAGCTCCATCCGCCTAGAACAGCTGATAGACCCGAGCGATCTCCCCCTATCCCAGTTCAGAGATAAAATGCTGATTTTAAAAGATCAAATTATTAATGTCCTTGCAACATTATCCCCTTCGGTTCTCAAAAATCTTCATCAAATAGTCCCTCCTACCGCGTTTGAAAACATTTTTAGAGTCTCCGAAATAATGGCTTCAATCAATCCTGAACATGACTATAGGATCGCAGAAAAATGTAAAGATTTGGCTGAAGAAAAAGAGTTTGAAAGGGCACTCAAGATCGCTAACACCCCTTCTAGGAAACCTTACCAAGGAGAATCTCTTGCGAATATAGTGTTGGTCCTAATTCGAAATGAAAAAATGAATAGAGCAATCGAGATTGCCAACACGATTTCCGATGAAGAAAGGCGAGCCTGGGCTTTGAAATCTATAGCTGAAGCTTTCATAGACAAGAGGGAATTTGATAGGGCAATCGAGATTGCTAAGATGTTTCCTAATGAAGACAAACGCAATGAATTTCTTGAAATGAAAATAATTCGAGCCTTACGAGACAATAAAGACTTTGATAGAGCACTGGCTGTCATCGATGATATCACTAAAGAACAAGCGAAAAACGACTCTCGTAAGATGATAGCTGTAGCTTTAGCAAAAAACGGGGATTGTGAAAGAGCACTCAATGTTGCTCAACCTTTTTTAAATGACCCTGCGAGCGAGATTTCTAAAATAAACCAAACTTTCGAAATTTTAATCGAAGCCTTAATAAAAAATAGAAATTTTGATAGAGCGCTGGAGGTTATTAATTCTATTGGCGACAACAATCGATTTTTTGACCTTAACAATGTAGCCGATGCCTTAATAAAAAATGGAAATTTTGAGGAAGCAAGCATGTTTTTTATTAAGATACAATCTATGATTTCCAGTGAGGATTTCAATTTAGGAGGAAAAAGATTTTTTAGCCGAGCTGAAGCTTTTAAGGAAATTCATGAAGCTTTAATAAAAAAAGATTTTAATAAAGTGATCGAAATCGCTAAAGCCAATCCTGACGATAAGCAAACCATAATTTTTCAAGGTTTAATTCAAAACTTAATAAAAAATAGAAATTTCGAGGAAGCAGTCACAATCGCTAACGATATTCCCAATTTTCTTGAGAAGATTATTGAGCAGGTATTTCAATTCTTAATAGAGAATCAGGAATTTAAACTGACAATGAAAGTCCTACTCGCTATTCCCAATGAAAACGTCGGACTAGCTACTACCATCCTTCTGAGTTTGCTTCCTGATCGTTTTCCTCTTTCCCAGGGCATCTTATCTAAAATCATCATCGAGATGACCCGAGATAACTCTTTGCTTAGCCAAACGCAACAAAACCAAGCCGCTGAACTGATTCTCGAACACATAACAGCTGATCAGAACGAAGAGGGCTTTGAATTCTTGGCAAGACTCCGAGAGAAACCTCTACCCCAAAGTGAAAAAGAGGGGTTTGAAATAGAAAAACCTTTCTAATCTGCGTAACCGTTCCGCAACATAGCGATCCATCTTGTGAGAAGCTTGGTTAAGGCTGCAGCATAAAACAAGGCGTTGAAATTAATTTTTACAGCACAGAAAGTCGGTGGGCAATTGGCTTAACCATGGGACAATCGCCCTGTGAGCCGCCGTGAGCTCCAGCCCGCCCAAACGAGACGAAGTACGGGCGGGCTGCAGAGACACGAAAAAGGTCCAGAGGACCTTTGTAGTGCGTAGCAGGTGAAGCGCTTCTAAGCGCGAACCGGGGCGCGAACGCTGCGAACAGCCCGCGGCTTCAGATCGCACAGTAGAATCGCACCGCAAGAGAGCCCGTAAGGGCATGGGGGGTTGTGTGAATACACGCCGTTCCATCAAACTTATCTAAATCTACCCATAGGTAGCTATTTAGTGTTGATTTCCTGCTTCATCGGAGCAGTTTCGCCGGATGAAATCTTCATACGGCCAGAGCTACTTCCTCCACAGGCTTTCACCGTGGAACTCACG
>CAZEYJ010000142.1:0-3126 GCA_964516795.1 uncultured bacterium | reverse complement strand
CGGCGTTCCTCAGCCCAATGAGCCGATTTACTTCTTTACCGTTCTTAAAAAGAATCATGGTGGGCACCGAGGTGATTTGATACTCAGAAGCAGTTCCTTGTTCCGTATCAATATTCACTTTCGCTACAACCGCCTTTCCTTTCATCTCTTTCGCTACCTGCTCTAAAACAGGGGCCAGCATCCGGCACGGACCACACCAATCTGCATAAAAATCGACCAGCGTCACGCCATGGCCTACATCTTTACTGAAAGATGCATCGCTTAAGTGTTTAATCAAATCTTTGTCTGCCATCATCAATTCCTCATTTCCTCCCATTATAGGGAAAAAGAGGTTTACAGAAAAGAGGGGAAGATCCTAACATGGAATCGCTTCATTTCGCGGCCATGGCGGAATTGGTAGACGCGCTAGATTCAGGTTCTAGTCGGGGCAACTCGGTGGATGTTCGAGTCATCTTGGCCGCACACTTTCTTTTGCTAAGTAGTTTTTTCTAAGCTCGGCGATCGCTTCTTTGGTTTTTTCCGTAATAGCCCGGAGCGCCTCTTTTTTTGCGAGGCCCGCAAATTGTTGAAGGGCGATCGGTTTTCCAAAAACACAGGCGAGCTTTCCTCTCCATCGGGGGAATTTTCGGTGCCGATTCCAAATCGCATAGGCCCCATGAATATAGACTGGATAAACGGGGGCTCCTGCCTTATAGGCCAGAAAGGCGAGCCCCTCTTGGAACGGCTCAAAGTCTCCCTCCATCGATCGGGACCCTTCTGGGAATAAAATGACTTTTTTTCCCTCTTTGACTAAGTTCACCATCAGTTTAAGGGTTGCAGCATCCGAACTGCTGCTGCCAACAGGATGGGAATTCAGAATTTGGATCAGCCAACCCAGAAACGGGACCTTGAAGAGCTCTTCTTTCGCAACAAAATGGACCTCCTCCGGGCAACAGGCTGATAAAATGGGAGGATCGAGAAACGAAGCATGATTGGCAGCAAGCAATCCTGGCCCTGGCTGATAATTTTCAATTCCGTGAATCTCAAGGCGATAAAAAAGCTTTAAAAACAGCTTGGCCGCTTCATGAACCAGCCGGTAAGAAAATTTCATTGGAGAAAACGGCGGTTTGTCAAGCGCCCGGTAGTAAGCATGTAAAATCTGGTCGATCACTTCCTCTATTTTTAGCTCGGAGGTATCGATAGAAATGGCATCAGGGGCCTGCCTCAATGGGGAAATTTCCCGCTGAGTATCTTGCTGATCCCGAAGCTCTAAATCTTTTTGAATCTGTTCTAGACTCGCCTCATCAGACAAATCTGGAAATTTGGCTACCAGCTCTTGATAGCGACGTTTAGCTCTCACCTCGGGAGAAGCAGTTAAGAACACCTTGAGGTCGGCTTGAGGAAACACAACAGTTCCCATATCTCTTCCCTCAAAGACAGCGTCCTGTGTGCGAGCGAACTCACGCTGAATCTTGACCATCTCCTCACGAACTGCGCGGTACGTTGAGACGCGAGAAGCGATCCTGCTCACCTCCTCGGTCCTGATTTTTGCCGTAACCTCGACCCCATTCACCCGATATCTTTTGCCCCCCTCTTCATCGGTTTCTATTTGGAATGTAAATGTTGACAGGGCGTTGAGAACGCTCTTCTCGTCTGCTGGATCGATTTTCTCTTCTATAACCCACCAAGCGATTGAGCGGTACATAGCTCCTGTATCGAAAAAAGTGAACCCGAGACGTGCAGCTACGCCTTTGGCTACAGTCGATTTTCCGGTTCCTGAAGGTCCATCAATGGCGATGATCATAGCAAACAATAAAAAATGGGGATCGTAAACAAGAGAGAGTCAACTAAATCAAGGGCTCCACCGAGTGCTGGCAGAGCTCCGCTATCTTTCACATTCGCGTCTCTTTTGAGAAGAGATTCAGCCAAATCTCCCAGCTGCGCGGCTATCCCAAGCACCAACCCAATCCAGAGGGGAAGATGAAAAAGAAAAGTGACCCCAAGAGCAAAAAAAAGCCCTCCAAAAGCCCCCTCAATTGTTTTTTTGGGGCTAATGCGAGGCGCCAGCAATCTCTTGCCTACAAGAGAACCGGTGAGATAGGCGCCAATATCGGTTGCTTTAGTCACTACAACTAGATAAGCAGCCCATTGGATCCCTGCCTGATAAACAATCGTCAAGAAAAGGCCCAAAGGCAGAGCAATGTAGACAAGCCCAAACACCGAAAAGGATAGATCGATCATCCCGTTTTCCACCGAACGGAAATGAAGCAGGAAAAGGAGAAGGATCGCAAGGACAAGAAAAGGGATCTCAAGACCGAAGAAAAATGCAACAATCTGAAGACCCACGAGGGTCAAGTAAGGGAAAAGTGGAATTTTAACCCGTTTTGTTTCAGCGAGTTGACGAAATTCTTTCGCTGCAGCCACGCCAAGAGCCATCGTTACCAATACCAGAAGTGGCGCAACCCAAGGATTCCAAGCAAAGTAAAGGAGAAATCCTGCGGCAGCAACAATTAAGGAAGAGACAAAAGAGCGCTTTAACAAATCGGGGAGCATTCAACCTCCAAGTCGGCGTGACCGTTTTTGAAATTCGACCATCGCCCGGTAGAGCTCCTTCTCCGAAAAATCGGGCCACAGCACATTTGTGACATATAACTCAGAATAGCAGATTTGCCAAAGGAGGAAGTTGCTCAAACGGTGCTCTCCGCTCGTCCGGATCAATAAATCGGGATCGCCGTAACGGTGTGTATCCAAATGGCGCGCTACAAACTCTTCTGTGAGCTCATTTTCTGTAATCGGTTGTTTCTCATGCTCCTTCAAAATCTGCCCGATCGCGCGGCGAATCTCGTCACGAGCTCCATAGTTAATCGCTAATACTAAATTGATCCGATTGCCGTGGCGAGTTGCCTCTTTGACATCGGCGAGCACATCAAAAACAGCTTGTGGCAATTTCCGAATGTCTCCTATCGAATCAAGACGAACCCCTTCCTGAATCAGATGATCCTTTTTTCTCTTTAAGTACACCTCAAAAAGATTCATCAGCGATTCAATTTCCTCAGTTGGACGCCCCCAATTTTCCGTCGAAAAAGCATAAACAGTGACCGTTTTAATTCCTAGCTCAGCCGCTGCCTGAATCATTTCAGTAAGCAC
>CAZEYJ010000141.1:0-13653 GCA_964516795.1 uncultured bacterium | reverse complement strand
GCGTACTTTTTTTTAAAAAAAATGCTTCATTTTTTATTTTCATTTTTGTGATCCTAGTAAAATGTACTAATGCGGGTTTGGCCAAATGCCGCGCAGGGGCTTCTGTGGCTGAGCTCGATATCGCGGCAAGAGAGGTGAGGCGCGCTGCCGATAAAGAGAAGTATTTTCTTCATAGCTTGGGACATGGGATCGGGTTGCAGACGCATGAGTATCCTAGACTAAAAAGCCAAGGGAAAGATACAAGGGATTTGTTGGAAGCCGGCATGGTGATCACTGTGGAGCCTGGCCTTTATTTTGAGGGACGGGGCGGCATCCGTTATGAAGATACGGTCCTTGTTACAGAGACAGGATATGAGAATTTCTATCCTGAATATGAGGAATCAGTGATATGCAATTTCCTTCATTCCAAGGGAAGTAGATGAGCTTAAGAAATCGGTTGTTTTTATGGATCAGCACGCTGTTTCTTCTTGCCGGAGCGACCGTTTACGTTTTAGAGGTCTTCGTTACCGCCAAGGAGATGGACAAGGCGCGCTATCAGCTGCGCAAAAAAATCATTGGGATCAATGAGAAAAAACGGCAGGAGATCGAGAGTTTTTTAGCTTCTGTGATTGGTGAAAACCAGGCGCGCGTCGACGTTTTGCTCCAGAGACTGTCGAGCTATCCCTTGCAGGCGGCAGCCTTTGCGCCGACCCAGATCAATTACGATCGGGGAACATGGCTGATGGCATCGGAGATCCTCAATAGCAATAAGTGGCTTGATTTTATTCAAAATACGAACGAGGGCAAGTTGGCATCGGTCATCATGCCGCGCGTCTCAGCTCTCGATTATTCTGTCCGCATTGAGATCAACGATGATGTGGCATGGGTTTTGATGGGGGATCTCAGCAAACATCCCGAGCCTTATCTGGGCGTCCGGCTCCGGTTCAACCGGACGGATATCAGCACGCGCGTTACAGGCAACGAGGTGGTCGAGACGACAGGACAGGTCCCCAAGGGATATTTGCTTTTTTCTTGGAAGCAATTGCTTTTTCCCGATCCGTCATCTTTGCAAACGCCGGTTTTCACAGGCGTTCTCCCTCCGATCCAGATCAATTTAAGCGCTCCCTGGACCGATGGGTCCCAGCTCAATCCTTCCGCTTTTCTAACGGCGTTTCAAGTGGCTAGGAAATATCTTATCGATGGTCTTGGACAAGTAGGAAAAAATGATGATGACCGCGTTAGGGCATGGATTGAAAGTGAGTGTAAAAACCATGGCCAGGATATCAATCACGTCACGCTGCCGAAGAATTTGCATCGGAATGTGGCGAATCCTTTCTTAAAGAAGGAGCTTGACGAATTAGCAATGCGCTACGATCAGCTCTACTTGATCTGGTGTTTGGCAATCATGAATGAGCTGCACATTTTTGGAGAGGGGTTTTTCTCTCCGGGGGCCCCTCAGGGGCTGGTTGTGCATTTTGGGAAGCAGCCTTTTGGAGAAGGGATTCATACACGGGATGTTTTTTTCCCAAAGGCCGGTTTTGATGACCAGCAATACTACAGCCAAGGATCTACGTCCGGGGTGGCAGGGAATGTGAGCCCCGGTATTGCCGTTTTTCGCCCGTTTAATCTATCCCACGTCTTCTTAGGGAATACGGCCCAATACCGCGTTCAAGACGGCGATGTCCAAAAAACCGGGTATTTAACGCTTGGAGTCGATGCGGATGGGGTTTTGCGCGGACTTGTCTTGGCGACGCAGCAGGCGGCTTTCTTGATCACGGAGGGAAAGCTTATGGTCGGCTTTTCCGATGAGGGGAAAAAATTGGATGTGAGCCAAGAAACAAAGCTTCCTCTCGGCGAAATATTAAGCAATCGGTCGGGAATGATCCGCTGGGGGAATGAGGACTACTATTACATTCAGATGACCCCTTTTTCCAATCTTGATCTCCATTTTGTCCTGGCCAATCCCGCGGAAAAAGAATTTGCGCTTCTCAACAGTTTGAACGAGAGCGCTGAGATGATCATCTCCAGTTTGTTATGGAATATCCATATCATCGGTTTTGTCATTTTAGTCCTGACAATCTTGATCTTGCACTATCTCTCCCGTAGAATCACCAGCCCGATCTCCCAGTTGGCCACTGCAACCAAGGAGATTGGCGAAGGGCATTTGGAGTCGGCTGCCATTCCGGTGCCATCGGAAAAGGATACCGATGAGGTAGCCTCACTGTGCCGCGCTTTTGATCGGATGGTGAAGGGGCTTCAGGAAAAAGAAAAAGTCAAAGCGGTCCTCAATAAAGTCGTCTCTCAGGAAATCGCCCAGGAGATTTTAAAAGGCAATGTGGCCCTCGGCGGCGAGGAGAAAAAGGTAACGATCCTATTTGCCGACATCCGGAATTTTACGCGAATGACCCAAAATATGACGCCAAAAGAGGTGATCGATCTTTTGAATGTGTGCATGACCAAGATCTCCCATTTTATCGATCAATATGGAGGGGTGATCGATAAATATGTCGGCGACGAGGCGATGGCCTTGTTCGGGGCTCCCGTGGAATGCCGCGAATCTGCCTATAAGGCGATCCTAAGTGCGATTGATATGATCAATGCCCTTGGCAAATGGAATGAGGAGAGAAGGACGCAAGGGCTTCCTCCTGTTCAGATGGGGATTGGGATCCATACAGGGGCTGTCCTTGCAGGGAATATGGGGGCGGAAAACCGGCTGAACTATACTGTCCTCGGCAACAACGTCAATCTCGCTGCCCGCTTGTGTTCTGCAGCGGTCGGGATGGAAATCTTGATCTCTGAGAGCACTCTGAAGGAACCTCTTGTCATGGAAAAGATCTTTATTGAAGAGATCCCTCCGATGGCCCTGAAGGGTTTTGATATGCCCATTGTCACTTACCGCGTCAAAGGCCTCAAATCTCTATGATCAAAAAATCGCCGGTACATTTGTTTGGCTTGAACTTTCGCAAAAAGATCATCTTTGTTCAGATTATCCTTTTTCTCCTGTTTGTCCTTTGCGTCTTTCCACTGATCAAAAGGACCGTTCAGCATATTGTCTTTCAGACACTCCGCCTCGACAGCAATCAATTAATTGGTCTATTAAAGCAATCCTCTTCTGAGGAGGAGATGGTCAAAACGCTTGAAGGGGTCAGTAATACGATCTTTTATGGAGCCGCCCTTTTTGACTCTTCGGGAAATGTTCTTTATGACTCAGCCTTGGGGCCTTTTAATCAGGAAAAATACGCCCCTTTCTATCCCGACCTCAGTCAAAACGTCTTAAAAGCGCTCCATCAAGATGGGATTTATTTTATTGAATACTCGAATGTTGTTGATGCCGAGCTTGTCTATCTGACTATGGCGTTTCAGACGGTGGATGGAAAGACCTATATCCTGAGGACATCTTTCTCTTTTGCCCAAGTTGAAACGTTTTCCCAGCAGTTCAAATTATGGTATGTCCTTTTTTGCTCCACAGCTTTTGCTTTCTTCGGAGTCTTGACATGGCTGATCTTTCACAGGATCAACTTTCCGATCCGGCAGATCATTAAGGCGATTAAGCCCTACCAGGCGGGGCAGGCAGATGCGATTGCGCCGATCATATTGAGCCGTGCGATTGATGAAGGGGATGATTTTTATCAGTTGGCGCAAACCCTTAACTCTCTTTCCGACAGGATCCGCCTTCAGGTCCAGGATCTGATCGATGAGAGGAATGAAAAAGAAGCGATCTTGGAGTCTTTAGGCGAGGGAGTGATCGCCGTCGATGCAGGGATGGCGGTCACTTACATCAATTTCGTCGGCAGCAAGATGCTGGGCATTCCTAAACGGCATCTTTTAGGCAAGAGCTTCCCCGTTCTTCCCGATAGGCCGCTAACTCCTTTATTGGAAAAATGCCTTCAGATCCTCGATTCGTGCCAACAGAGGCAGATGATCTTGACCGATTCGGTTACACTTGGCGAGAACAAAAAGATCTATTTAGATTTGATCGCTGCGCCTAAAACCCAGCGCCATGGGGCTATCCTCGTCCTCCAGGACAAATCAAGCCACTATCGGGTGTTGGAAATGGGCAAGGATTTTGTTGCTAACGCCTCTCATGAGCTGCGCACGCCGATCACCATCATCCGAGGGTTTGCCGAAACTCTTCAAGATATGCCGGAGCTGCCGCGGGAAATGGTGGTCGATATCACGGAGAAGATCGTGCGCAACTGTCAGCGGATGGACAATTTGGTTAAGAATTTGCTTGTTCTGGCAGATATTGAAAACCTTCCGGAAACGCGTTTTCAGGAATGCGATGTGGGATTGCTCATCGAAGATTGCCGCCAAGTTGTTCTTGCCGTTTATGAAAATGCCCAGATTCATATAGAGAAAGGCGCTGAGTCGATTTTAGTTTTTGCCGATCCCGATATTCTTGAGCTAGCGATCATCAACTTGCTCGATAATGCCTGCAAGTACTCAACTCCTCCGGCAGAGATCATCGTTAAGATCGATCAAGTCGATGAGGAGGTGTCGATCTGCATCTCTGACAAGGGGATCGGGATCCCCGAACAGGACCTGGACAAGATCTTTGATCGCTTTTACACAGTCAATAAGGCCCGTTCCCGCCGTTTAGGCGGCGCGGGGCTGGGTCTTTCTATCGTTAAAACGATCATTGAAAAACATGATGGGACGATCTCCGTCTCTTCTCAGATCGGTGTTGGAACGACATTCACCATCTTCCTTCCTGCTAAAGGATCTCTCGTGTGATCACGAGGCCTGTGACGGGGTCTTTCCCTGCGATCTGTTCTTTGCGTGGCAGCAGTTTATCGAAAGAGAGATAGGGTTCCAAGGCTGCCAGAAGGTTGGCTAGCGTTGGGTCTTGCATCAACTGCTCCTGAAGATCTTCTTTTGAAGAGAAATACAGTTTATTTTCCGTTTCTTGGCGCTCCCGTTCTTTTAAGACGATCGCCTCAGCAATTTTTAGGCCGAACGCTGCTTGTAGAAGGGGGACTGAGGCAAAGCAGAAATGGAAAGTCTGCTCTTTTTTTTCAGGTTTTACACTGAGAAATTGTCCAAGAGGAGGAATCCCTTGTTTTTTCCCTGAGAGCTTGTACTGATTGGTCCCTTTGGCCATTTTATAAAAGAGGGACTGGAGTGAGGGGTCGTCGGGAAAAAGATCGGCGAGGTGTTCCCTCTCTTTGCGCTGCTTGCCTTTTGCGATCATGGCGTCGAGCAATGTTGTCTCCCAATTGGGCGCAGCTTTTTCAGGAATTAAGCTGGTCCCTTCGTAGAGCAGGCGGATGAGTTTGGCAGCGATCGGATAAATGGGATGTTGATGGATATCGACCACGGCTTCGTCTAACAAGGCGGAGAGGTTGAGCTTGGAATGTTCAATGGGAGGAGAGATGGCTCTGAGGGAGTAGAGGCGTTGTTGGGATTGATTTTTTGTTTTCGATGGGGGATTGCGTACATTGGCTTTTTTGAGATAGAGGCGGCGGGCCAGCCTGTTGTTCAGTTGATTTTCGGTGCGGAAGGCGGCAGCAAGGCTCCTTTCTGCCATCGAAATGACGAGGCTCTCCTTGAAAAAGGTTGTGCTCAAGCAGGAGAAGACGATGATGAATCCGATGATCAAAGGGAGGATGTTCACGGCATTGGCACCTGGGTTTCATATTGGATCGGCACGGTCTGCGGAAAGAAAAAGGCGCATTCTTGAGCTTCATTGGGCTGTTCAAGGGTCCACCAAGAGAGTTTAAAAAAAGGAGGGAACTCTCCTTTTTTCTCCCAGCTCGGCCTCCAGACTTTTTTGTTGGGATCAAAGAATGAGAAGCAGCAGCTTTTGATCTGTTCGAGCAAGACATCAACTCTCGCATCGCCGTTGGAGGCCCAGCTGGCCAAACAGAGTTGATTGGTAGGACTTTGGTAGAGTATCCCAGAGATATCTCCGCAGAAGGCGGGATTGATGTCGATCTCATGATGGAATGTAAGGTAGAGCGCGGGCCCGACCGCTTGAGGATGGGAAGCTGTTTGGAATTGCGGGCTTTTTCCTGCGGCTGCCTGGGCAAAAAGATGGATGAGTTTTTGGCGGAGTAGTTCGGTTGACAAACTGTTTTTTTTGAGCAGTTGGGCAACGGCTCTTTTCTTGGAAGCTTGGTAGTAGGAGGTTGTCAAAGCCGCAAGGAGGATTGCGGCCAAAGAGAGGGAAATCATCACTTCGAGCAGCGTCAGCGAGCGGCGTTTGGAGACTCTGAGCGGGCTGAGCTTCCGTCGATTTTGGCTGATGTGAAAAGGTGTCCTTAACATACCTCCCAGAATAAGGAGAAGGCTGAAAAAACTCACCCTATTTTTGGCGTGTTTCCCAATTTGTTGCGCAACTTTGGCTTAAGCCTATTTTTTGAGATGCAGACGCGGCTTGAGAGAGAACCATATCAAGGCCCAAGCCAGAGCCAAGTAGATGCCGAGGCTTGCCCAATCGGAGAGGATAGCGCTGGCCGTTGCGGGAATAATCCCAGCCACAGTCAGCAAGGCGATCACAACGCCGGTGACGGCATCTCCGGCGACGAGACCTGAGGCGCCGAGGGTGCAGCGTTGAGAGGCTGCCTGATTTTTTTCATAGCGCTTGACGAAGAAGGCGACAACTCCACCGACCATCATCGCAGTGCTTAAAGAGAGGGGGAGGTAGACGCCGAGTGCAAAAGGGAGCGCCGGGATTTTTAACAGTTCGAGAGCGATCCCGATGACGATGCCGATAACGACAAGTGTTAAGGGGATCTGTCCGCCGATGACCCCTTTGGCAATCAAGGCGATCATGGTCCCCTGGGGAGCAGGCAGCTGAGGGGAGCCGAACCCGTAGGCAGCATCGAGCAGATAAAGGGTCCCCCCGATGGCAAGGGCCGGTAAAATGATGCCGATGATTTCGCCGATCTGCTGCAAGCGCGGCGTTGCCCCAAGGAGAAAGCC
This sequence comes from uncultured bacterium, assembly GCA_964516795.1. Classification (GTDB taxonomy): domain Bacteria; phylum Chlamydiota; class Chlamydiia; order Chlamydiales; family Rhabdochlamydiaceae; genus Acherontichlamydia. The sequence goes on along the minus strand of CAZEYJ010000141.1, from coordinate 6,750 downwards.
GGTCTTAAGGTCCTGCGATGTCGTCGAAGCCAGGGCGATAGCGACGTTGGCGACGATGCTCATCGTCAGTGCGGCGATGAGGTAGATCCTTTCCGTCCAGCCAAGTGCGACGAAGACAAGGCATGTGATCAGCAGCGTAGTGATGGTCATTCCCGAAACGGGATTGGAGGTGCTTCCGATAAGTCCTACGGTAAGCGAGGTGACGGCAACGAAGAAGAAGCCGAGGACGACAAGAAGGACGATCGTCAAGAAGTTCATCGGCAAGCCGGGAAACAGCCATAGGGTGAGGATGATGGCAAGGGACCCGATGATGAGCCAGCGCAAAGAAATATCTCGGTCTGTCCTGACTGCGGCAGGTTTGAAATTGAGCCCTTGAAACAGCTCATCGAAGCCGATCTTGAGTGTTTTTTTGATCAGTGGGGCGATCTTGAAGAGGCTGAGCAAGCCGCCGACAGCAATTGTCCCAGCTCCGATGTAACGGATATAATTCGACCAAATCTCATCTGTCGACATGTGCATGATAGAAGTTGTGGCAGGATAGATGATCGCTTGTGTCTCCGCTCCAAAGAGGCGGATGAGCGGGATGAGGACCCACCAGGCCAGCGCGCCTCCGGCCAGCAGCAGTCCGGAGACCCGGGTGCCGACCAGATAGCCTACGCCGAGGAGGGCAGGAGTGCAGTCGATGCTGAATTCGGTGCGTTGGAAAGGGGTAATGATCCAGGTGGGGACCTCTTTGAAAAAATAGAAGGCGCTGGAGCAAACTTTATAAATGGCTCCCGTGGCGATCCCTAAAAAAGCGGGAAGGGCTTTAGCGCGGGAAGAGGCTCCCGATTTCAGGATTTCGGCGCAAGCAGTCCCTTCCGGAAAGGGAAGCTTTCCATGTTCATGGACGATGATATAGCGCCGCATCGGGATCATGAAGAGGACTCCTAGGACTCCTCCTAGGGCGGAAAGTAAAAAGATCCGGCTAGGCTCGGGGCGCTCGCCTAATAAAAAGAGGGCGGGAACGGTGAAGATGACACCGCCGGCAAGCCCTTCCCCTACAGAAGCAATAGTCTGGACGAGGTTGTTTTCTAAAATGGAAACACCGCGAAAAAAAGCGCGGAGGATCGCCATGGAGAGGACTGCTGCAGGGATTGAAGCAGAAACGGTCGTTCCGATTTTTAATCCAAGATAGGCATTGCCGACGCCAAAAATGAGTCCCAGGATCATCCCAAGGATTACAGCGCGGAAGGTGAACTCGGGAGTTTTTTGATCTTTGCTGGCAATGTAAGGCTTATGAGTAAACATGGTTTTCCTCAATTCTTTAAAGGCGGCAGCAACCCTCTATAGTGGAGGGCGCACAATCCTCACCATGCAAATTAAAAAAATAATAATCTAGGAGGAAATTGCAAAATTCTGGTTTTGCGTTGAATTCGCGCTTTTTTCCGCGAAAGAGAGTTTTGCTGTTTTCTCTTAACCCAACTTGCCCCCTATCTTCTCTTAGACGCATTGCGAGATAGGGAATCTGCAGCGCTTCACTCGTCGCTAAGGTGTGACTACACCTTGGCTTCGTCGGGAATCTTGTACCTCGTATATTTCGCTAACGTCTCGGACAAGATAGGGGACAAGTTGGGTTCTTAGGAAAAAGTATTGGATAAATTCTGAGAAGCAGGAACTTGCGTGACAAAAACCTGGCGGCGGAACGTGATCGTGTCGGAAAAGTTCTTCTTTTTAAAGAAAAAGCGGGAGTCGCTCAGGCTTCTGAATTGCAGTTCAATTGTGACAAGCCGGTATTGCTCTTGATTTTTTCCTTCTTTGCGTCGCGAGGTCCAGATCGAGCAGGTTCTTTCAAATTCCCGTTTCCCGATTCCTTTGAAATCAACGGCCTGAACATCTTTGATCAATTGGGTTTTCTCTCGATGTGTACAGGTGAGGCTTTTCCATGGGACCACGTTCTGGAACAATTGGGCCTCGACGGCCGCGAAACTTAAGTCGGCCAGCCTTTGCAGGTGCATCCTCTGGCAGTTTTTAATCTCTGTTGCCAGCGCATTAAAAGGCATTTGGGCAAGGGGAACAATGCATAGGCAGAACAAAGAGAGGGCAATGAGCAGCTCTAAAAGTAAAAAATGCTGTTTTTTTCGGCGTTTTGCCATTTCAGATCACGTTGCTATGTTTTCACCCCTACCTTAAGATGTTTGGACCAAATTTGCAAGGATCTCTAGAAACACACAAGTTGCCGCCTCAGGACATCTGTAAAACCTTTTGAGCTAACAACCACAAAATGATAAAGTCGTATTTGGGTTGGGTAGAATTCGTTAACAGTTTCTTAGACTGAAGCGAAAGCTTTCGCTTCAGCCTTGATTTGATTGGGAATTATTTTGGTTTTTTAATCACGGCGACGTAGATTCCGTTCCACCAACCTCTTTCGTCTTGGCAGGAAGTGAAGATTTCGCGTTCGAACAATATTTCATAATTGAGCTTGGCAAAAGCGGCCTTTGTCCCCTCTTGGGCAGGCGGATGGTTCCAATCGTCGACAATTGCGATGAAAACATCATCAAAAGCATCGTTAAAATAGGTGAATGCCAGTTCTTGGTCGATTTGGCGATGTTCGCCGTCATAAAAATAGATGTTCACAGGAAGGGGCAGATGTTTGCGCTTATTGAGCATGAAGCAGTTGTCTTCTACAAAATGAAACGATCCCTGCGGAAGGAAGCGGTTGACATTCTCCAAGAACTCTTTCCGGGAGTCTCCCCATTGCCAGTCCCATTCAGACCAGTTGTCTACAGCGAGAGCGTAGTCGATCGATTGTTGGTTCCCATACAATGCTGAAATGAACGTCGAGCCTTTCCAGGTGCCGATTTCCAGATAGGATGCGTGGGGCAATGAGCATAGGTTGTTTAAAAAATGGCGCCCTTTATGTCCTGACATCCCTTGGATGTTTAAAATGGCGGGGTCTGTAATGCCGGAGGTCATTTTTTCTGCCAGGTTAAAACACCGGTTAACATGTTTGATGAGTTCCGCTTCCCGATCGCCGTCGGCAAATGCCCATTGGAACGAAAAACAGAGAAGAAAAGTTAAGATCCATTTTTTTGACATAGGCTGTGCTCCTTGTGCGTTAGAGGGTGTCGCTGAATCCAGGTTCCATTGATTTTGGGGATAAGTTTCGTCCTAAAAAGTTACAAAATTAAGTTGAAGGAAAAAGTAACAGGTGGAACAAATTACATCAAAATATTTTTTTTGAAAAAAGGCAGTCCCTTTGGATGTTGACGAGATATCTTCTATGGAAGTATCCTTAATTGGTTCTGTTAAATGTTTTTTTAGCTGCGAGGTTGTTATGGAGCTGAGCGGAAGAGCGCTTTACAATTTGCTGCGGATCACATGGCTAGAGGATCGGCAGGTTAAAATCAAACCATGGCAGGTTGAGGATTACCGCTCGCTTTCGACTGAAAGCCTTTTATCTCGTCTGAGGGACCTGGGAATCGTTTTAGATGAGTCGAGTTTTTTAGCCTATGCGGAAGACTGCGATTCCCCTGAGGACCTAGTTGATTGCCTTTGGGTCGATGAAGAAGATCTTGATCGGCAAGACGCTTCCTATTTGATCTTATTTGAGCTATGGCGACGCCTTCTTCCTGAAAAGCAATCCTTATCAATTTTTTGTGATGAGCTGGACCAATTGATCGAGCTTTATGATCAAGGGGAATTGACAGATGAGGAGGCGCTCCAGGAGAGTTTGGAGGATCTGGAAGACATTCTCGATGAGGCGGCTGATTCTAGCGGCTCCCCTGAAAAAGCATTTGAAGAGATCTCCCAGTTCTTCGCCCACGATTTATATGGATTTTTATACGATTACATTTCCGATCAGATTGAGAGCGGCAATGACACCTATGCTTCAGAGCTCATCGATGCGTTCCATGAGTTTACTCCCGACAAAAAACGGTTTGATTTGTTAAAGGCCTGGCTGTTTGCAAGGATGGACGTGGAAGAGCTTAACCGCGTCGCCGGCCGGTTATTAGAGGAATTGCTCGAAGATCCTGACCTGGAGCTTTTGCTCGAGATTGCAAAGTTCCTCGTTCATCGGGGAGATGTCAGGTTATTCATGAGAACAGTTCGGCATGCGATTTCCCTGTTGAAGACGGAAGAGCAGTTCCAGCAGTTGCTCCATTTAACGGCAGAGTATTACCGCTGCCTTGATAAGGATGAGGAAGAAAAGTTTATCCATCAATTGATCCAAAAGCGCAAAGAGCGCAATCTTCATATGCCGCTAGACCCCTCTGATCAGGCTATTCAGCATATTTTAGAGATTGTGAAACATTAGGGCCGACTTCACCCTATTCCAGTGGTCCTTAACAAAAGTTTTTGCAGTTGTTTTTGCGTCCAGCCCCAGGGCTTTCACGCTAGAAATGATCTTAAGAATTTTTGTTAAGGACCACTAGACGACGAGGATAGGCGTGAAGTGGAGATAGTCGCATGAGGCGAAGACATAGGTCACGCCGCGTGCTTTGCCAAAGGGAAGAGAGCCTTCTTTCACATTGTGCAAGTGCCCGAAAACACAATAGTCGATCTGAAATTGTTCCAAGATCTGCGAGGCGCGCGAGGGATGAAGATCGGCCCCGATCGGAGGATAATGGGTCAGGGCAATTCTGATCTTGGCCTTTGGGTCGAGCTGGCTGAGTGAGAGCTTCAGCCGCTCCAGCTCGCGGATAAAAATCTTTTCCTCTTCTTCTTTTTCTTGCGAGAGTTCTTGCGGGGACTTTTTTCTAGCCAAGGGATTTTCTTGAAAAGTGATATGGGCGCCGAACTGGTACTCAGGGGTATCCCAGAGCCTTGAGCCGCCGATGGCGACCTCATTCCAAACAAGGGCATTGTTCTGGACCCAGCGGATCGAGGGGGGCATGACTTGGGCTAGTTTGGAAGAGGAGCTCCACCAGTAGTCATGATTGCCTTTGAGAATGACCTTAGTTCCCGGAAGCGCATCGATCCATCGCAGGTCGACAAGGGCCGCGTCAAGGCGCATGGCCCAGGAGATATCGCCCGGGATGAGGACCAGGTCTTCAGGGGAAACAAGGCGTTTCCAGTTCATTGCGATTTGGTCGGCGTAGTCTTTCCATGCGGGACCAAAGGCTTCCATTGTTTTAGATGGGACGCCAAAGGCTAGATGGGGATCGGAAAGTGCCCAAATCGTCATAAGTTAAAGGATGTAGTTGTCGGGGAGTTTTGTTCCTGATGTGACGATGATAATCCCATCGCGGATATAAACGCCATCTCCATCATATTCTTTGAGCTGCTTTTGGTTGATAAGCTGGACGTTGTTTCCAATTTGCGTCTGTTCATCGATGATCGCATTTTCGATGCGGCAATTTTCTCCAATATAGAAATGATGGGGGAGATGGGGGATTTCGTGCGGGAAGGAAGGATAGGTGTAGTTGCCCATGATGATCGAATTGCGGATCACGGTTCCTTTTTTTACATGGACGCGGATGCCGATGATGCTATTGGAAATCTCTTGGGCCTCGACCAGCGCGCCCTGGCTGATCAACGTATTTTTAATGGCCGTTTCTTTGATTAGCGGGCTTGGCAGATTTTGTGGATGGGTGAAGATCGGGTTGCGCTCATCATAGGTATTGAGGCAGTTTTTCTGGGAAGTCAGAGCGAGGTTGGCTTTGAAATAGGAGGCGACAGTCCCGATGTCCTCCCAATATCCCTTGTAAATGTAGGCTGAGGTTTTCCCCTCCTTGACTTTAAGAGGGATCAGATCATGGCCAAAGTCGTCTCCCGCATGTTCGAGCAGAGAGAAGAGGGCCTTTCGCTTGAAAACGTAGATTCCCATAGAGCCTAAGAAATGCTCTTTGAGAGGGTTTTTATGCGGATGATTGTTCAAAAAAACGGGATCGACTGCGAACTTTTTTAAGACGGAGGAGTCGGTCGGTTTTTCCGCGAATTCGAGGACTTGGTTATGATCATTGATCCGCAGCAGGCCCATCCGCTTTGCTTCAGAGACTTCGACAGGAAGGGCGGCGACGACCAGGTCGGCATCGGTTTTCTTTGCAAAGAGAAGCATTTCGTGAAGATTCATATTGTAAAGCTGATCTCCTGAAAGGATCAGGAAGTAGTCGTCAGGGGTGGAGGTCAAATGTTCGAGGTTTTGCCTGACTGCATCAGCGGTCCCCCTGTACCAGACTTTTTTATGCAGCGTCTCTTCAGGGCTAAGCAGATGGATCCTCGAATCGCGGAACAAATCGAGCTGGTAGGTCTCGAGAATGTGCTGGTGCAGTCCTGAAGCGAGGTATTGAGAGATGACGTAGATGCTTTGGATCCTGGCATTTAGAGCGTGGGATAAAGGGATGTCGATGAGCCGGTAGCGCCCCCCGAAAGAAACGGCAGGTTTGCATCGCGATTGGGTAAGGGGGAACAAACGGGTTCCTTGCCCTCCCGCTAAAATAATGCACGATACTGGTAGGTGAGTCTCAAACTCTTTGCCCTTCTTGAACCTCACGCCTGCTCTCACATGTTTAAAACTTCTCCTTAGCATTTGAGAGAGTTGTTAAGCAATAAAAAAGAACTGTGGTGATTATAATGTGTTATTTTTGTGTCTGTCTGATTTTATTGTGAATTAAATAAGATGAAACTTGATTTTTGCGCGATATTATACCGAAATAACCTGAAGAATCGGGAATTTGGCCAGAAGGTTCTTCAATATTTTGATTTGATCCGAGGGGGCAGTGTTCATGGACACGGCCCGAGGATCAGATCAAAATATTGAAGAAAAGC
>CAZEYJ010000140.1:0-2368 GCA_964516795.1 uncultured bacterium | reverse complement strand
CTGCAGCGATTTTGCGAAAAAAGATCGTTCTTTTTGAAGCCAATTGCACGCTTGGCAAGGTGAATCGATTTTTCGTCCCTTTTGCAAAAAAAGTGGCTTTCCAGTTTCCCATCGAGCATCCGAAGGCGGTCTACGTCCCTTTGCTCCCTTGGACAGGGAAGAAGGCGAGAACGAAAAGGTATGAGAAAGAGGGAGACAGGGTCACGATTTTGGTCTTCGGTGGTTCTCAGGGCGCTACGTTCATCAACAAGACCTTTTGTGAAGCGGCAAAATTGTTAAAGTTCCCCTTTCAGGTGATTCATTTGACGGGAAAAGAGGCTTCTGAGGTAAAATATTCGGTCCCAGCGCATGTATTGCCGTTTGAAGAGGAGATGGCGGCAGCGTATGAAGCGGCCGATTTAGTGGTGTGCCGTTGTGGAGCGGGGACGACGGCGGAGTTGATCCGTTTTGGAAAGCCGGCTGTTTTGATTCCCTACCCTTATGCATATGACCATCAGAGAAAAAATGGGGAGTATTTAGGAGCGGGTGCGAGGGTCTTACTCCAGAAAGAAGCAACGCCTGAGCGCCTCGCTGAGGAAATTGAGCAGCTTAAAAAGAATTTAGAAATGCATAAACGGGCATTAGGGCAGATCGCTTTACCTAAAACTGTGGATTTCGGCTCGATTGTGCGCACTGTAGGAGTTGGAAAATGACGTATCACTTCATTGGTCTTGGTGGAATTGGACTGAGCGCGCTCGCGCGGATTTTAATGCAGAGAGGAAATCGGGTTCAAGGAAGCGATGTGAAAAGCAGCGTTTTGTTGGAGGCGTTAGAGCGGGAAGGGGCGAAAGTTCAAATTGGCCATAACGCTGAAGCGATCGAAGAAAATGCCACAGTGATTTATAGCACCGATATCAAAGCCGATAACGTCGAAATGGTGCGGGCCAAAGAGACGAAGATGCAGATTCTGCACCGTTCAGATCTTCTCCATGAGTTGATGAAAGGGACAAAAAATCTCCTCGTTACAGGCACTCATGGAAAAACCACCACGACGGCACTTCTCGCAGCCGTTTTAATCGAAGCAGAGCTAGATCCTTCCTTTGTGATTGGCGGGCTCATACGATCGCTCAATACGAACGGTAAAGCGGGGAAAGGGGAGTACTTTGTTGCAGAAGCTGATGAGAGCGACGGTTCTTTTCTCAAAACACCTGCCGATTACGCCATCATCACAAACCTGGAAAATGATCACCTCGACTATTGGGGAACCCCGCGCGCCCTCGATCTTGCCTTTAGACAGTTCATCGCTCAAACGAAGAATCTAGTCTGGTGCCGCGACGACGAGAGGCTGACCGGTTTATCTCCTAAAGGAACCTCTTATGGATTTTCTGCCCAGGCAGACTTTTCTATCACCAACTTTCGACAAACTGAAACCGGTATCCTTTTTGACCTCAATCACTATGCAAATATCCATCTCAATCTCATGGGAAGACATAACGCGCTCAACGGCTCTGCGGTCTTTGCCCTCGCCTTGAGTCTCAATATTCCCGAAGTAGTGATTCGCCGCGCGTTTCAGAAATTTTCAGGCACCGCAAGACGTCTTGAGTTTAAGGGGGAAAAACACAAGGTTTCTGTCTATGATGACTATGGCCATCATCCGAGAGAAATCTCAGCCACGATCAAAGCGCTTCGCGATCACATTCGCGAAAGGCGCCTCGTTGTTGTCTTCCAGCCTCACCGCTATACCCGCGTCCGAGACCTGTTTGAAGAATTCACAGAGTGCTTTAGCGATGCAGATGTTGTGATCATGACCGATATCTATAGCGCAGGAGAAGCGTCGATTGTCGGTATTACAAGCGCAGCTCTTTACACCCGGACGAGAGAAAAACTCGGAGCTAAACTTCATTTTTTCCCCCGCGGCCATCTCGAATCGGGCGCTGCCGGTCTTCTCAAACCCCTCGATGTAGTTTTAACCATCGGAGCAGGCGATGTGACCAAAGCGGGCGAGCCGATCCTCAATCTCTACGCAGAAAGAGCTCCTAAATTCACCGTGGGGGTTCTGTTTGGAGGTCCTTCTGCAGAGCACGACGTTTCGCTTATGTCGGCCCGCAATGTTTTAAAAGGGCTCGACACAACTGTATATGATGTCAAAACGTTTGGGCTGACGAAAGAGGGAGAGTGGACTTTAGGGTTTGATTTAACATCATCGCATGGGCCAAAACTTTCTCCTGAAATTCTCCAGGAACTACTCAAGTGCGACGTTTGCATTCCTGTCTTTCATGGCCCGCAAGGCGAAGATGGGATGATTGGCGCTCTTCTCGATACGCTCTCGATTCCTTATGTGGGATGTGATTATCGCTCCGGCTCTGTCTGCATGCAAAAAGCGTGGACT
>CAZEYJ010000139.1:0-3379 GCA_964516795.1 uncultured bacterium | reverse complement strand
CTAATGATCAATAGCGCCCATGGATCTTGTTCTCTTAATGGGCAGACTGCTGCGGCAGCAAAGAAGTCGGTGACCGAATGGCTTGAGAAAAATCAGAAAGGTGAGGGGACCATCAATTACAAGCTGCGCGATTGGCTCTTTTCCCGTCAGCGCTACTGGGGAGAGCCGTTCCCGATCCTCCACTTCAACGACGGTTCGCAACGGGTCCTCGATGTCGACGAGCTTCCTTTATGCCCTCCGAGCTTGAACGACTATAAGCCCTCGAGCACAGGGGAAAGCCCCCTTGCCAAAGTGCGCGAGTGGGTCGAGGTCGTCGATTTAAAAACGGGAAGGGAGGCGAAACGGGAGACCAATACGATGCCCCAGTGGGCAGGTTCTTGTTGGTACTACCTCCGCTTTTGCGATCCTTTGAATGACAATGCTGCCTGGGACCCTGAAGCGGAAAAATATTGGATGCCTGTCGATCTGTATGTCGGAGGAGTGGAGCACGCCGTCTTGCACCTGCTCTATGCCCGTTTTTGGCATAAGGTCCTTTATGATTGCGGTTTTGTCAGCACGCCCGAGCCATTTCAAGTGCTGCGCAACCAAGGACTTGTCGTCGCCCGTTCTTATCAAAATGACAATGGGGTCTATGTGCCGCCGGAAGAGGTTGTCGAAAAAGCTGGGCATTTTTTCCGGATCGGTTCAGATCAGGAGCTCCAAAGCCAGATCGAAAAGATGTCGAAGTCGAAGCTCAACGGCGTGACGCCGGATGAGATGATCGAGGACTTTGGCGCCGATGCCCTGCGGATGTATGAGATGTTCATGGGGCCTTTTGATAGGGAAAAGCTGTGGAACACAGATGCCGTCAACGGCTGCCGCCGCTTTTTGAACCGCGTCTACGACATCGTGATGTCGGATAAGGTCTGCGAAGAGGAAACGGAAGAAGCTCTCAAATTAGGGCACCGCCTAGTCAACTTCGTTCAAAAGGATATCGAAGGGATGCAGTTTAATACGGCGATTGCCAAGATGATGGAGTTTATCAATGCGTTTACTCCTCTTGATCGCTATCCCAAGCGGGTTGTCAGGATGCTTGTCCAAGTCCTTTACCCCTTCGCTCCCCATATTGCAGAAGAAGCTTGGGAGCATTTAGGCGGAAAAGAGAGTTTGACGTTTGTCCCCTTCCCCGAAGTGGATCCCGCCTATCTGATCGACGAGACCATCCTGTACGTCGTTCAGGTCAATGGGAAAGTGCGAGGGAAGTGGATGCTTCCTAAAGATAAGGGGCAAGAAGAGTTGCTCGCATTTATCAAAACGCAGCCGCCGATCATGAAGCACCTGACGGGGGAGATCTCCAAGGTGATCTACGTCCCGAACAAACTGATCAATATCGTGTGCCATGTTTAGAGTATTTTATGATCTGGCATTAGTTCTGCTCGCATTGATTGCCCTTCCCAACATCCTCTGGCAGTGGATGTCCAAGGGAAAATACCGGGAGAGTTTAGCCTCCCGGCTTGGGATTAAGATGCCTCAGATCGAGCGGGGCAAACGGGTGATCTGGGTCCATGCCGTTTCGATGGGGGAGACGCGGGCGGTGATCCCGTTCTTCCGCCTTCTTAAACAGCGGTTTCCCGATGCGGCCATCGTGATCTCTTCGACGACGGAGACAGGACACGCAGAAGCCAAACGGAGCATGCCCGAGGCGGCAGCCCACTTTTTCCTGCCGCTCGATTTTTCTTGGATCATCCGACGCGTAATGAGAAAAGTGGATCCCCAGATGCTGATCCTCTGCGAGAGCGATCTGTGGTACAATCTGGTCTCGCTGGCCAAAGCGCGAGGGGCCCGCGTTTTTTTAATCAATGGAAAAGTCTCCGAGCGGTCGGCCAAACGATTTCAGCAGTTCCGCTGGTTCTCGCAGCGCCTCTTTTCCTCGTTTGATCATCTCTGCGTCCAAAGCGAGCGGTTCCTCGACCGTTTCCTTGCGATCGGAGTCGATCCTCAACGCATCACCGTGACAGGCAACCTGAAGTTTGATTCTCCTCCCAAAAAACTGACACCTCTTGAGCTAGACCAGTGGAAACACAAGCTTGGGATTCAAGAGAAGGACCGGGTGGTGGTCATCGGCTCGAGCCACGCTCCCGAAGAGGAGTGGCTCCTTGCCGCCCTCGATTCCGTCTGGCGCCAGATCCCCGACCTTAAAGTCCTCCTTGTTCCGCGCCATCCTGAGCGGTTTGCCGATGTCGCCGCCCAGATCGAAAAGCGGGGGATAAAATGGTGCAAGCTCTCCTCGCCGCGCCCCACAACCGGAGATGAGCGTGTCGTTCTCATCGACGCGATGGGCCTTTTAAACCACTGCTACCAAGTTGCAGAGATCGCCATTGTCGCAGGCAGTTTTATTCCGACAGTTGGCGGACACAATATCTTTGAGCCCATTCTTCTCGACGTTCCCGTCCTCTTCGGCCCGCATATGCATAGCCAGCGCGACCTCGAAGAGATTGTCCTCAGCAGTAACGCAGGCAAGCGAGTTACCATCGAGCAGCTCCCTGCCGAAATCCTCTCCCTTCTCAACCACCAACCCGAATACGCCGCCCTTAAACACGCCTGCCACACATTGGCCCAAGAGGTGGAAGGCTCGAGCCGCCGCACCTGCCAGGCCCTCTTTTCGATTAGTTCTCGATGACTCAATGACTCATTACAATTTCATCAGCGCAGAGGAAAGAGCTGAGACGCAGAGGACGCTGAGAAGAAAACGATCTTTCATCCAGAAAAAGAAAACCTGGCTCTTTAGGGAGGGGTTCATCTTAACAAAAACATTCTCAGCGCCCTCTGTGTCTCTGTTCTTTCCTCTGCGCTGATGGAATTTTTAGCCTGATTATGAAGATAATATCATCCGTTTCATCGATCCGATAGAGCTCGTTTTAAGAGAATCTTCTGCCTCTTGAATTGTCCTTTCCTCGTCCTATCAGTACCAGCAAAGGGGAGTCGAGGCGTTTTCGAGCATCTTGTGAATGGCGGGGTTCTTCGTTTTGGCCTGAGCTAGGAATTGGGCTGATTTGGAGATCAGCCCCTTGCTGAGCAGAAGGGAGACGATGATAGGATAGCCATTCTCTTTGGAGGCTTCAATGACGGCGATGTCTCTTGCTTGGATGTCCATCGCATCGCTGCAGTTTAGTAAGAATTGAGCCGCCGCGGGATTGCGATTGCGCAGCGCGGCGATCACCGATTCGCTGAGGTCGGAGGGGAGCAGAGTTCCCTTAGTTAGTCGTCCCTGATTTAGTCGATTTTCCTCTATGAAAAACAGGCGAAAAACCAAGCGTTTTTTTGCGCATTTCCTTATAATTCTTTGTTCAAAATCGAGGAAAATCGCATGCGTCCAAAATCCATCCCTCAAGACCAAAAT
>CAZEYJ010000138.1:0-1619 GCA_964516795.1 uncultured bacterium | reverse complement strand
CCCCTCCCCTGCTGTCAAAATTTTTAAAATTTGCTCTGGGGCGGCCCGGAGGAGTTCTTCGATGGGATGGATGCCCATTAGAATCTGATCTTTTGGAATGCGGCTCATGGCTGCCATTTTAGGGGATGCGGGCTGTGATGTAAAGAGGAGTTGATCGTGCAGCCCAGTAATCTTTTCCATAATCATAGAGGAGCTGGTCGCCGGGCTCGATCTCCGTTTTAGCGATCAGGATGACATAGGACATCGATTCAAGGGTAGCAAGCGCGGTTTTGCAGTTGGCCTGATCGCTCCCATGGTTGATGAAGCGGACGATCCCCCCTTCGGATAGAGCGTCAATGGTCCAAGGGGTCGGTTCTCCCGAGATGAGGGTAAATTCAAAACAGTAGGGGTTGAGCTTTTCGAACCATCGCCGTTTGCGAACAAGGCCTGAATAGAGGCCGATCCAGTCGCCTGGGCGAAATCGACGGGTCGCAAATACGCCGTCGCCAATTAGAGGGTCGACGGCCCTTTTGACAAGGCCAAAAGCGTCTCCTTTTTTGATTTCGTCTGCGTAAAAGGTGCCGTACCAAAGTTGGTGGGCTGGGATGATCCCCTTTTTCTCGAAAGATCGGCATTTTTTTTCTATCTTTTGCTTGAGAGAGAAAGACTCAAAAGTGAGCATGGAATGGTATCAACCCGTCCAGTTTCCGGGGTCCACTATCGCCCTTGGGAACTAGCTTATTGCTTATTGCTTTCATCTTGCTTGGCGCATTTGATTGCTAACTGCCTTGCTTCTTCCAATGTTTTGGAAAAACCGTCTAGAGAAAAATTTCGCCTGGGAAATCCTTCTTGAGAAGAGACAATTTCAATTTCCATGTTGTCTATGCCCTTCTCATAATTGATTTCAGCAATTATCTGATCATCGTAACAGACAAGAATAACCATTCCTTTAAGATCAACGTCTCCTAAAATTTTCGTGGAAAATCCTTTACTTATATCCATCTTCAGTGACTGCTCCCTCGCCTAAAGGCGAAGGCTTCTAGGGATTACTCCCAGGCCATCCAATCCGATGTCCACATTGTGAGCTGTGTATGCAGGGCTCACCAATCCCAATTTCCTACCAGCTTCTGCCGCTTTGTAGGTGAGGAACTGACGAAACTGATTCCAACTTGCGTCCATTATACTTTTTGCAAATTGAAATGCCTTTCGAACAAACATGCATCCATGTTACGATTTGGCCTATGAATTTGTCAAACGATTTGAGGAGAGGAAGAAGGTGTGTTTTTCTGATGCACGTGCATTTGGTCTTTGTAACCAAATATCGTCGCAATGTGTTTACAAAGCCCATCCTTGAGGAACTGCGCAAAATCTTTCAAAACGTATGCAAGGACTTCTCTGCGGAATTGGCAGAATTTGAAGGGGAAAGAGACCGCGTGCACTTGCTTGTGAATTACCCACCGAAAGTAGCTGTCTCTAAGCTGGTCAATAGCCTGAAGGGAGTGTCTTCAAGATTAGTCAGGAAAGCTGGCTATTCAACCGTTCGACAGGCTTTGTGGGGCGACAGTCTTTGGTCTCCCAGCTACTTTGCTGGAGCGTGCGGCGGAGCTCCTTTGGATATCATTCGGCAGTATATTGAACAG
>CAZEYJ010000137.1:0-3418 GCA_964516795.1 uncultured bacterium | reverse complement strand
CAGGGGCCTTGTATCCTGTATTTGGCATTTTTTTAAGCCCGGTCATTGCAAGCGCTGCAATGGCTTTTAGCTCAGTCTCTGTGATCGCCAATGCATTAAGGCTCCGCAAGGTGAAAATTTAGGGATTTAAAAAAAAGTATGGCGCGTGATAGCCTCCTCAAAAGTTTTTTTTGGAGGAATGATGACATATGCTTTTCTTCGCGCGGCAGGCATGTGCGGCGCTGCTTCGACACTGGTCAATCTGACATGCCGGTATTTTGATTTTGTTGAAGGGACCGATCCTTTTTCCCAGCATACGATGAAGCAACATCGCAAGCACCCGCTCTCCGGGATGCATGAGCCTTTTTTTGCAAGTTCCGAGCAAAGGAGCCTGTGCTTAGAACATTTCCCCGAGCATGGCCATTTATTGCCTGCTTCAGAAGATGCTTTCAAACAGCAGCAAGCCTTGAAGACAGCTGTAAGAATCAAGTCGCTGCCTGCCGGGCTGCCAAGAGAGGATTTTCGTGGAGCGGGGAGTGTTGTCGTGGGAGGCCCTCCCGCCTTGATCTCGTCTGCAAATCAGCGCAATGTCACATACATCAATGATATGCGCAGGCATCCGATTTCTCGGGGTTCTGCATATCACTTAGAACACGACGCGGCGATGGAGGGGCCCTCTGACTATTTGCCATCCCATTTTATGGTCGATCAGATCTTCCGTACCGTGATCAACTATCAGAGCCTTAGGGCCGCGGAAAAAACAACCCATTTTCCTTGGCGCTCCCTCGATTGGGCCGGCTGGATAAAACATCCTCAATATTGGATGGAAGGGCTGAGGATCGCCCTTGCTTTTGAGAAAACTGTGAGGGCTGCATCGGGAACGGGTGAGCGTCGAGCTCTTTTGCAAGAGGTTGCTGACCGCTGCAAAGCTAACCAGGCATTTTATGAGGGGCTCGACGCAAAGTTAGATCATCAGCTGTTGCTGCCGGGAAGAGGGGCTGTCATGCTTGCCCGCAACGCTGCTGAAGAGGAAGAATTGCTCATGGTAAAAGAGGACTTGGCCTTGGAAGACAGGACGTTGGCCATTTTGTCGGCAGATGAGATGCAAGCCCGCTATGGGTTCGTCCCTCCGGGAGCAGTTGCGTTTACAGAAAAGACTCATGATATGATCCTTTCTCCCAACTGGATGGAGCTGATCGCCCACCGCATTCAAACCTTAGGCGGAAAAGTGATCGACGGCACCCTCAAAACGATCTATGTCGATAATTTGGATGAAGGGGGATTTGTCAAGTACATAACGCCCGATGGGGGAAAAAAATATCTTCCTTTTTCCGAATTGGTCCTCTCTTTAGGCAACCAAAGGATCATGGGAAAAGATGGCCGGCCCATCGTCGATGTCATCGCGGCAAGGGGCGTTTCCGCCTTGGCAATTGCCTATGTCCCTAAAGGGCGTCAATTGCCCCAGGTGTTTATTTACGGAGATACCAATAACGTTACGATGTTATCGGGTCCCGTTTCGATTAATGGGAGGGAGGCTTATTTGCTCAGAATGACGGCAGGGGCGTGCATTACGCCAAACCGCTCAGATCCAGATTCAGCCGACTACGATGCAGCGGCAGCAGTAGGGCTTATCGCAGCCACGCGCAAAGCTCTGGATTGCGAAGTGGATATTCTCACGGTTTATGGATGCAATCGCCAGGTATCGGAATTTGGGCAGAGCCATTGGTTTACGGCGCCAGTGAACGATCAGCCTGAGCAGTCTTTCTTGATCCCGCGAGGGCATCATCTCGACTGCGGAACGCATCGGAATGCCAACCCTTATTCCGTTAAGATTCAAGTGGGAGCTGCCGGAGGAGGGCTGACCCAAGGCCTGGCCCAGCCTCCCCTTGCATAGAGATTGAAATCAATTGAAGGATCGGGAAGGCAGCCCGATCCTTCTCTTCATCCCAGCGTAATTCGGCTAAAGAGCAAGGAATGATCAGAGGTGGCCCGGCGTCTGAACTCTGAACTTGCATATCCGGTTTCGATAATCCTTGTCGTGATCTCACGTGTTCTTCCGGCGATCCATGCGTAGTCCAGAACTAAGGGAGCTGAAGCGGGTTTGTTCATCAGGTTGGCGCACCACGCATCTCCGCCCCAAGTCGGCTGGCCTTGAACTTGCGGGTCTCTGCGAAGCCAGGCGATCTGCCGCTGATTTAAAAAGGTGTTTATTTCCTCTTCATCTTGGTTGAGATCGCCGGTGAAGATCACATTGCGGCCCAGCCTGATCTTCTGTTCGATCTTGCCTATAATTCTGTTCATTTGCGCAGCGCGCGATAGGCGTTCGATCTCTTCAGGGCGCTCCGAAATTTCAGAATGTTGCAAGTGGGTGGAAAAAATTGTTGCAATAGGAGCCTGTTCACCTCGGCTTTTGAGATCAAAGGATAGACATCCTTTTTCTGAAAACTGCGAGCGTCCTGTCAGCTCAGTTCCTTTCTCAAAAGGGGAAAACTCGATCGAGTCTCGGGCGATCTCATATTTGCTGGCGATATACATCATCGAAGAGGGGCCAATTGCTCTTACGCCTGCGACCGGGATGATGAAGGGATACTCGGGCAGCTGAGAAGAAATATACGACGCATCGCAAATGTCGGGGACTTCGTAAAGGCAAACGACATCGGGATCAAGTTCTTTAATTTTTGCAATGTTGGCATCTATCCTTTCTTTGTCGGAGGGCGGGGTGACCTGTCCGTCTGTAATCGAATAGCCTCCCGGCATGTAGCACACATTATGTGAAACGAGAGTGATCTCCCGATTTTGAGGCAAGACCTTCCCTTCTCCATCTCCTTTCCAGAAAACAAAGGACTCTGATTGGATTGCTGCAACAATGCCGCGGATAGCTGCGCCAACAGGCGCCGTCAATGGCGCTAAGAAAGAACAGACGACGATCCCGAGTGTGAGAAAGGCAATTTTTGCAATTTTTTGGAGGGTCGTGTCACAGATCTTGTCCAAAATAGAAAATGTGTAGAAATACTCGCGGACCTTGCAAAGAGGGTCCGTCAAATAGGAGGCAAGGCGCAAAGCGGCGACCTTAGCTGTCGTCTTCCATTCGGTCGAAGCGCTCCAGTTTTGGGCCGGCGCTGCCGGAAGATTTTCTATTGCAGAAGAGGGGGATGCTCCCAGAGGAGCTCTAATGGAAGTGGTAGCCATAGGATCGCAGTTTGTTGAAGTTTTTTTGTTTTTTAAATTGAAATCAATTTAGAGACGATAATAACATCTCTTTAATTTGATTAAAAATTATCGTTTAGTTTAAATGGTGGTGTTATTTAATTCAATGAGCTTTATACCGAAATAACCTGAATTCAACGACAGACGCTAAGGTTATACCGAACGTGTCTCAAAAATTGGATTTTCGGCTGCGCCAAAGCCTCGGGGTTGAAATTTTTCAGAGGGGGGCTGT
>CAZEYJ010000136.1:0-2829 GCA_964516795.1 uncultured bacterium | reverse complement strand
CTGCCCGTAAGTAACCCAAACATCCGGGTCAGAATAAACCGAGTTGAGCTTTTGTAACACATTTTCATGGGCAAACCAATCATCGCCATCCAAAATAGCAATAATCTCATCCGGTTTACATCGCCACGCAGCTTTGTAGGTATTGGCAAGCGCTCCCCTTCTTGTCGTATTCTGAATGAGCTTTACCCGATGTTCCTGACCACTTTCTTTAATAAATTGCTTCACCAAAAATCCGGTTCTATCCGGAGAAGCGTCATCGACATAGATAATCCTGTAATTCTCATAATTTTGCTGAAAAACGGAATCGAGATTTTTCTGATAACATTCACTGTTGTTATAGGAGGGGATGATAACAACAATCGCTTTTTCAGAAACCTCAGCAAACGTCTGCTGTGCGCAGAAAAGGAGGATCAGGACTCGAACTACATGGGCTGCTGTCAACAAATTCATCTGCTGAGCAAGAAACAATCGTACTCTGTTCATAGTCGTTACCGGTTTTCGTTTTGCAACTGCTCTTTCACACCTTGAATAATATAATCAATCGAGGCTTTATACTTTGAATAAGGCCGTGGAAGATGGCAATCGTTATAATTCGACACATCAATATGGCTAAAATCCTTAGGCCAGCTTCCCCTGTCTAGACGGGGTCCCACATCATGCCCAAGCCGGACCAACCGGCCACCATTGCGCTCCCACTCAAGCGCTATGTCATATAACATCAACTCGTCCGTGTTCCACCCATATCCGAGCGAAGCCCAGTCTTGAACAAGAGCTGCCATCTCCTCGAGATTGGTCACCCCGAAAAGAGAAATGAAACAGCTTCCTTTTCCTGCAACGTAACACATAGGAAACCGATTTTCCCAATAGGTCGCCCCATCTTTGTAAATCAGAAGCCCATCATCTGGACAGTCTTCGGCCCAATCGACAAAATAAGAACGGGAAATAGGCAGCATATCGATATCTGAGATGAGGCACCCGTCATCAGGGAACAAGCATGGGAGGAAAAGGCGGGTCACTTGAGCTTGCAGCGATTCAGAAACATCTGGGATAGGAGAAAACCGGATTATATCGCCAAGCGATTCATCAATTTTACAATCTTCGTCGGCTATCAAGGCCAGAGTAGGACGAAATCCCATTGCCGTCCAAATCGGAGCAATGATAGGCCAGAATTCAATATACATCGGATCGTCGTTGCTCGACAAAATAACACGTTTTAATTCAAGGCTTTGAGCAGAACTGGCCCCAAAAATCACTACAGAAAGCAGAAGGCCGCGCACAGTCCCTAACAATCCCCCAGACATAACACACCGCCAGATATGAAATAATTTTCTAAGGTAAATAAAAGAAATGTAAACGATAGCCTTTTTTTGATTTATTTCAAAAGTTTTTTTCCCTCCTTGAGAAACAGTGCCCCTTGAAATCTATCCTCAAACTTGGAACAATAGGAACTCCTTAGCTTTTCACTAGGATGAAAACACAATGAAAGTCAGAGTTCGCATTGCCCCATCGCCAACTGGAGATCCCCATGTAGGATCCGCTTATATGGCCCTCTTTAACCTAATTTTCGCCAAGAGGTTTAATGGCGATTTCATTCTACGCATAGAAGACACGGACCGTACCCGATCTCGGCCTGAATACGAAAAAAACATTTTTGACGCCCTGAAATGGGCAGGGATCCAATGGGACGAAGGACCCGATATCGGCGGGCCTTACGGACCCTACCGACAATCTGAGAGGACGGAAATTTACCGACAGCACTGTCAAATGCTCCTGGACCAAAACAAAGCCTATAAATGTTTTGCTACTCCCGAGGAGCTCGCCGAGATGCGCGAGATGGCGGCAAAGCTGGGACAGCGAGTAGGTTACGACCGCCGCTACAGAAATTTAAGCCCGCAGGAAGTCGCGGAACGAGAACAAGCCGGACAGCCTTTTGTCATCCGTCTCAAAGTCCCCCTAACCGGCGATTGCGTGTTTGAAGACGGGATCAAAGGAAGGATCACAACGCCTTGGGCCGATATCGATGACCAAATCCTCTTAAAATCAGATGGATTTCCTACCTACCACTTGGCTAACGTCGTCGATGACCACCTCATGCAGATCTCTCACGTGATCCGGGGAGATGAATGGATGAGCTCGACCCCAAAACACATCCTTCTTTATGAAGCTTTCGGCTGGACGCCTCCTACCTTTTTACACATGCCGCTGCTTCTTGGGAAAGATGGCAAAAAATTATCGAAAAGGCGCAACCCCACCTCTATTTTCTATTATCGAGATAGCGGATATCTGCCTGAGGCCTTTTTAAATTTCATGACTCTTATGGGCTACAGCATGCCTGAGGACAAAGAAATCTATTCCCTCGATGAGATCATTGCGGTCTTCGACCCTAAAAGAATTGGGATTTCTGGGGCTTTCTTCGATATCCAAAAACTCGATTGGCTCAATCAGCAGTATTTGATCAAAACTATCCCTGAAAATCAACTTTGGGAACGAATTAAAGCTTGGAGCTTTAATGATGCCTTTATGCAGCGGTTGATGCCCCTTTGCCATACTCGGATTAAAACTTTTGGAGAGTTTATGGAGCTCTTCAGCTTTATATTCGTCAACCATCTTTCTTATACCGATGAACTGCTCTGCCCTGCGCAATTCCCAAAGGAAAAAGTTCCTCTTCTGCTTCAAACGATCATTTGGAGCTTGGACGAACAGGAAAATTGGAAGCGGGATGGGATCGAAAAGGCGGCCAACTCCACAGCTGAAGTTTTCGGTGTGCACTTAAAAAAAGTCATCATCCCCGTCCTGTATGGGTCCCTAACCGGCAAACGCCACGGCCCC
>CAZEYJ010000135.1:0-2982 GCA_964516795.1 uncultured bacterium | reverse complement strand
CATCTCGTTTAGAACCGTCACAACCACAACCTCAGCAGGCGGCAAGCTCTAAGCCGGGGATCTGTGCTCAGATCAACGGATTTTTTAAATATATTGGAAAGGCGATTAAGGATGGATTTTGGGCGTTTTTAGGGTTATTTGGTTGCGGTAAACCTCATGTAGAGCCATCTGCTCAAGCTAATCCTCCACTGCCTTTTGTTAATCCCGATTTAAATGCATTAAGGGCATTAGAGCGCCAACTGAATGAAGGAAATAATACAAGAGAAGTGATTGTAGGAGTGTTTGGGACGCTGATGACGGAAGCTGTGCAAAACAGAGTTAAAGCTTTGATGCTGGAATTGCTGCCTCAAGAAGTGAGAGAGAGCGAAGCTGTGAGGAATAATCCTGATTGGGCCGGTAGTGTCATTGCGAATCAAACGCAAGGATATGACATTTTGGCTGAAAACAGCTTATTCCGCCAAGCGATCCACCGGATGATCGAAGAGCTTGCACCAGCGCCAGCTCCGGCACCAGCGCAGGCTCCAGCGGCAGTGCCAGCTCAACAGCAGGCGGCTGTGGCTTCTAACTAATTTTTTAGATACGCGTTTTTTACTCTTTAAAAAGCAGCAGGGGTTCTCCCTGCTTTTTTTTCTTTTTATTTTAAATCGGAATGAGTTATATGGAGGGAGGTTTCTTACCAATGATTTTTTTACTTTGAGGAGTATTTTTATGCAGAAATTCAAGCCGGTTTTGTTATGTTTAGGATTGACTTTTTTTTCTCAAATGGTTGTAGCTGACAGCCCGGCACCTCAAGGTGAATCGTCGAAACCGTCTCATCGTTACCATCACACAAAGCGGGGAGACTGGTTTACCAGGCTGCGCGCGCTTTATATTCTTCCTAATGATTCAAGCGGTTCTGTCAGTTCGATCCCCCATTCAGGGGTTTCTGTTCATCCTTCTTGGACAGGGGAGTTTGATTTTGGTTCGATGTTTACTCGTAATCTTGGCTGGGAGTTGATTTTGGCCACGAGCAAACATACGTTGATGGGAAAGAAGTCTTTGTCGGGAACTAAGATTGGAACGACGTGGGTCCTTCCTCCTTCTCTGACGTTGCAATGGCGTTTTATTCCGGAATATATCGTTCAGCCTTATATTGGAGCGGGGGTTAACTACTCGTTGTTTTATAACGAACACTGCTCGCTTGCGGGGACCCATATGGACTTAAAACATTCCTGGGGACCTGTTGTTCAAGCCGGTATGGATATGTTTTTCTACAAAGACTGGTTTTTTAACGTGGATGTCAAGTACATCTGGATGGACACAGAGGCTTACTTAAGAGGTGATGTCAAAGGAAAGGTCCACGTTGACATCGACCCTTGGGTGATTGGCTTTGGAATTGGACGTAAGTGGTAAATCCCAAAAGGAATTGCAAAACGTCGATTTTGTACAAATCAGCGTTTTGCAACTTTCCTTTTATTCTCCTTTCTTTTTCTTCTTAGGAGCGGGTACCGAGATGGATTGGTCTGTGATGTCGATCCATATCGGAGAGGCCCAAGCCATCTGTCTATTCTTTTGGACTACGCGGACATAGTAGTAGACAAAGGGCGGTCTCTCGTCAGGAGATTTCAGAGCAATTTTTGAAAGGAGCTCTGTGTCGTCGAAGATGAAGTCAATTTCAGTTGCATTGGGGCGGATGGTGTGCAAAGGGGTCCCGTTGCGGATGATGGTGATCTCTTCGATGATGTCTGTTCCTGCGACGTAGCCTGTGATGTGGCGGTTGAAGTTTAATCCGGGCTTGACTTTTGTATTGAGCTCGTTGCCCATGAAGATCCCTGCGATCGAAAATCCAAGGATGATCCGGTCTCCCGTTGTAGCATAGCAGGAGCGGTTGTAGAGCGCCTGCCAAAGGGCTTCTCGCGTTTGTTCGATGGCGAGGATCGCTGTCAAGCCGGGGCTGTATTGCACCTGCCCGCTTTCATAGAATTCCGCATAGATGCCGCGGTCGTCAAGGCCGCCGGCTACGAATCCAAAGCGGTAGTTGTTGTTGAGGGCTTTGCGGATAGAGCCTTTTTCCGATTCCGAGATGCCGGAACGGTCTGTCGAGGTAATAGGACGGAGGTTCCCCTCTTTTTCGAGGCATTCTGAGCTTCCCCAGGCGTTATAGATCTCAACGACCCTTTCATATTCAGGGGTGAAGTCGACGAAGGTTGTCTCGAATCCCTTGGCCATCGAGAAGGTGGGGATTCCTATGATGTCTTTTGGCGTATGGCTCTTGTAGATTTTTTTGAGGGTGTTTGATTTGCTGTCTTTGTGGCGGAGGATCGGTTTGCTGTCCTTAGAGTAGATAATTTGGCGGAGGCCTTCTTCGGGGGTGTTGCCAAACCATTGGAAGCCGAGGTAGGTTGTGAACCGATAATCTTCGTTGAATTCTGCGATTTGGGTTGAGATCGATTTCCATTGTTCGTTGGGAGTCTCTTCTTGGCTTTCAAAGGAAGAGCTGGCAAAGAACTGGCTATTGCGCTCATCGCGGAAGTGGCGGAGGCAGGTTTCGATGTTCTCGGCAGAGTCGACTTTTTCCGATTCGCCGTGGAGAAGTCCCCAATAGACGTTCTTATCGTTCTCGCTAAAGCATTTCACAGGGGGGGATAAGAATTTTTCTCCTGTGGTCAGGTTGCGCAGTTGGATTTTATAGACTCCGGGTTCGTTGAAGTAGAGGTTGGGAAGGTTAATGAAGCCGGTTTCAGGGATAAAGAGCTTCCAATTGAGGTTTTCGCGCAGATGCTCGTAGCTGACTTCTACCAAAGTCCCTTCCGGGGCGTTATTGGTGAGATTGCCAAAGATGTCTTCAAAGCGGATGATCACGTCAAAGCGTTTATTTTTTGAAACGATCGAAGGGGCGATGATCCGGATATTTTTTAAAACATTTCCTCGGATGTCGAGGGTGAAGATCTCGGGGTCTTTATAGTCCCCTTTGCCTTTGGTGTCGATATAGAGATGGAAGGG
>CAZEYJ010000134.1:0-10414 GCA_964516795.1 uncultured bacterium | reverse complement strand
AATTTTGAGGGATTATGGTTTTTTTTGGAAAAGTGCCCTTGATTCCTCCTGATCCCATCTTTGGGCTGACGACTGCGTTTCAGGCTGATCCGCGCGAGCAGAAGGTTAATTTGGGGGTAGGGATCTATAAAAACGACGACCTTGCTACGCCAGTCTTGTCTTCTGTTAAGCAAGCGGAGGCCGACCTGTTGAAAGATGAAATGAGCAAAGAGTATCTTCCGATCCAGGGGGATCAACGTTTCATCGATCAGGTCGGACGTCTTGTTTTCGGCGCTGATTTGTGGGGGGCTGAATCCAAGAGGGTTGCGGGATTTCAGACTCCGGGCGGGGCTGCGGCATTGTGTATCGGAGGGGCATTTCTCAAAAAAGAAATAGGCTCTTCTCTTTTTCTTCCCGATCCAACTTGGCCTAACCATCAAAATATTTTTAAGGCGCTTGGGTTTGATGTCGGCGGATACCCTTACTATGATTTTGAGCATCACCGGGTTTCTTTTGAGCGGATGTTGTCCTATTGTCATGGGCTGCCCTCGCAAAGTGTCATTGTTTTGCATGCTTCGTGCCATAATCCGACCGGATTAGATCCTTCGGCCCAGCAATGGGATGAGCTGGCCGAGCTGTGCGTCAAAAAGCAGCTTCTTCCTTTTTTTGATTGTGCCTATCAGGGGCTTGGAAAAGGGCTTGATCACGATGCTGCATCGATCCGGATCTTTGCGAAGAAGCAGATTGAAATGCTAGTTGCAGTCTCCCAATCCAAAAATTTTTCTCTTTATGGAGAGCGGGTCGGGGCTCTTTATATCGCCGCTCAAAGCTCTCAGGCGGCAACCCATGTGGCAAGTCGCGTCAAGCAGTTGATCAGGGCGTATTATTCGAACCCGCCAATGCATGGAGCTAAAATTGTGGCCCGCATTTTGCAAGACCCTTCTTTGAAGGTCCTATGGGAGCAGGAGTTGGAAGGGATGCGCAAGCGGATTCAGGCGATGAGGGAGTGCTTTGTTGAAGCGTTGGCCCATCACGCCTGCAATCGGGATTTAAGTTATATGAAGTTGGGAAGCGGGATGTTTTGCTTTACTGGGCTTACTCAATTGCAAGTGGAGCGGGCCAGGCAAGAATTTGGGATTTATATGACGAGCGATGGTAGAATGAATTTGTGCGGGTTGAATTCCGGTAATTTGGAGTATGTTGTTCGATCATTAGCTGTAATTATTCAGTGAGAAAGGGTGATGCGTAAAATAGCTTACTGGCCTTATGTGGTGTTGGCTGTACTTTTATTTTCCATGATGAGTTTCCCTCAGCGTGCAGCGGAATCGGTCCGGTCAATGGTCGTTTGCGGGCTGGCCCCTTGCTGGAAAGGTGTTGACTTGATGAAGGGGAAAGCCCTTTTTTTGCTCACGCTGCCCTTTTGGCAGAATGCGAAGATCGACGAAAGACATGTGGAGGAGATTGACCGGTTGAAGCAAGAGAACTTGACTTTGCGGACCCAGATTGAAAATATCAGGGAGTGGCTTCTTCATGAAGATCGGCTTCAAGAGCAAGTTGAAAGGCTGAAATTATTTACGGCGGTCGGGCAAAGGGAATCGCAATCGAGGGATTTTTTTCAACGCCGTAGCGAGGAACTTTGCCGTCTTCTTGAATTGCAGGCACTTTCCTTTCCTGCCCAGGTGATTTTTCGCGAGCCTTCTTGTTGGGGTAGTTCTGTCTGGATCAATGTGGGAGAGGAGGAGAATTCGAGGATTGGAAAATCAATTATTTCTAAAAATAGCCCTGTACTTTCCGGGACTTCGATTGTCGGTATTGTTGAATACGTCGGTCAAAAACAGAGCCGCGTGCGTCTTGTTACGGATGCGCGCTTGAGGCTTTCCGTACGGGCTGTCCGCGGAGGAGAGCAGAATCGCTATTTAATGGAGCATTTGGATGCACTGCTGTTTACTTTTGGCGTGCGCCAGGATCTGTTTTTTTCTTCTGAAGAGAGGGAAAGGGCCATTGATCAGTTGAAGCGGGTTGGGTCAATGGTGGCATCCCAGGCAGCAGAGAGTTATTTGGCCAAGGGAGAGCTTTTTGGGTGCAGCGCTCCTCTATGGAGATCAAGGGGTCAGGTTTTAAAAGGGATCGGGTTTAATTATGATTTTTCAGACCGGGAGGGTCCCGGGCGTGATTTGAGGACAGGGATTGCTTATGGTCTTTCTCAGAACCGCCGTTTGGTTCCCGGGTCGATTCTCAATGTGGGAGATTTATTGGTAACAACAGGTTTTGATGGCGTTTTTCCCGCAGGTCTTCGGGTTGCCCTCGTCTCTCAAGTGGAGCAGTTAAAAGAGGGGGCTTCCTCTTATGAGATCCAGGCTGTCTCAACAGCGGGAAATCTTGATGAGCTGGTCCATGTCGTTGTCCTTCCTCCTTTGAGCTTATCCCAGTAATCAGATGATCATTTGCAGGGATTGACCAATCTCTTGTTTTAACGCAGCTGCGGTTTTTTCTTGGCCAAATGCGTGTTCATAGAGGCTGCGCCTGATGGGGCTTAGCTCAGATGAGGCGCGGCCTAAAGTCTCTTCAAAAAAGAGGGCTAAATCCTTTTTTCTCAGGTGGGGAATTTCAATGCCACAGGCGGCCAAGCTTGTATAGCGCTGTACCGGCGAATTTTCTTCGATCGGATTAAAAAAATAAAGGGGGCGGTCAAAGGCGAGAAAGTCGTAGCCGATCGAAGAGTAGTCTCCCACGTAGAGGTCGCATCGGTTCAGTAGAGGATAGATAGGAGGGAACTCGTTAAGGAAATGGACTGCAGGATGGCCTTCGTAGCGCTGTTGGATCGCAAGGACTTGGCCGGGGTGATCTTCGATCAGGAAAGGGTGGAGTTTGATGATTAGCTGATAGGAGCTGCTGAGCTGCTCGATGATTTCTTCTGTTGCTTGGAAAAAAGAGGTGGGATTTTCCCGATCTTGCCAGGTAGGGGCGTAAAGAATGGTTGTTTTAGTTTGCTTAAAGTTGGAGAAGATCTCTTCTTCGACAAGGTGGTCGTAGAAAGGGCGGTGGAGTTGGTAAAAGGGATAGCGGTAGTTTCCTGTTGCGACGACAGAGTGGACCTTGTGGAGGGCCCCTGTTTTTTCGAGATGTTCATGGAGGTGGGAGCCGTAGACGAGGGAGATGTCTTGATCAGGGTGTTCTTTAAGGGAATGGCCTTTATCGGAATTGCCGTGAGGGCAGAAAACAAAGCGCATTTTTTTTCGAAAGAGCAGCTCCATGAAGGGTTTGAGCTCGAACGCCCAAAATTTTCCCGATTCAAAGATCACATCGAAATGGGTGCAAAGAAACTCCATGGTGAGGTCCCCTATTTCCATGAAAATGGTGTTGATCTGGGGATAATAGCGCCTGGCAAGCCGGTATGTCTTTTCTTCGGTGACGATCAGGGGGATCTCTAAAATAGCGCTTAGGATGCCCAGATGGTCGAGATGGGTCGATGGGCCCGTAAGAATGGCGACGGCTTTAGAAGAAGTTAAGGTCGGTATCTGGAAAGATGGCATAAGAGGAGACGATCTCTTCGCGGAGTTTTTGTAGGTTTTTGTCAGGAGCAAAGGCGTAATTGTACACTTGCCTGCGGATTTTGGAAAAGTCGCGTAGCTCAAATTGTAAAAAGTCCTGGATGATCTGGTGGATTTGAGGGTATTGCTCCGGTAGAATTTCGACCCCGCATCTAAACAAATAGAGGCCAAGGTCAGATTGCGGGTCTCTTTTGCTTTGATTAAGAAAGAAGAGAGGGCGGTCAAATGAAAGAAAGTCGTAGCCGATCGAGGACATGTCCCCGATATAGAGATCGATTTGGTTTAAAAGAGGGTAGATTGGGGGAAAGTCGGCGAGGAAAAGGACCCGTGGATGGTCTTCATATTTGTGAATGAGGGCATCGATTTTGAACTCTTCTTGGAGGACGAGGTTGGGATGCAGTTTGATGAGGAGGTTCCAGTGTTCGGGAAGATTCTCGATCAGGGGGCCGGTCGCATCGAAGAACGAAGTCGAGTTCTCGTAATCTTTCCAGGTAGGGGCGTAGAGAAGGTTTTTTTCTGCCTTGGGAAGCCGCCGAAAGATCTCAGCTTCTGCCAAGGTGTCGTAAAATATTTTGTTTTGAAGGTAGTAGGCAAGGCGGTAGTTGCCTGTGACTATATGGGACTTGAGCTGGTCGAAGACCGATTTTCTTTTCAGAAATTCGATCATCTGCTCCCCGTAGACCAAGGCTGATTCTTCTTGATGCAAGGCTTCCATGTGGGGAATATTGTTCCCTTTATCAGAGTTCCTATGGGGGCACCAGATCGTATGGATTTTTTTTTGGGCCATTTTCTGGGCAAAGAAGAAGACCTCATCAAATAGGATCCGAGGCATTGAGTAGAAAATGATTTCAAATTCAGACATGAGGTCTTGCGGCAAGGACAAATAGTCGGAAAGGATCACATCGAGGTTTGGGTAATATCTATCGGCCGATTGGGCGATCGTTTCTTCGGTCACGATAAGAGGGATCCCAAGGATTTCACACAGGGGGCCTAAATGGTCAAGGTGGTGGCTTTCAGGGCCGTAGATAAGCCCGGCTGCCTTTTTGCTTCCCCGGTTGTTCACGCTTACATTGCTCCGTTGCTAGACCTAGAGTCTGCCGGTGAATTCAGATTCCGTCGGCAGACTCTTAGTCTACTTTTTAATGTGGTATGTTGCAACAATCGGTTTGCGTTTGGCCCTGATTTTCTGCTGTCGGGCTTTTTCTTGGTGGTGGAGGGAAAGGAGGTGTTCCGGGTGTTCGGTCAGATGTTCATTTCTCGATAGCTGCCGGCTCATTTTTTCTCTTAGAGCGACGATCTGGTCGCGCAAATTGATGATCTCGCAGCTGATCTCGTCTGAGTCGGGGAGGATTTGTTCCGGTTCAAACCGGTTTTGTTTGGGTCCCAATATTTCGCAGATGTGGGCTATCGTTTTTTCTCTAAAGAGGCGAAGGCGGCTTAAACGCTCGACCATCTCCGATTTTTGCTGGACCAAGGAATGGTAGGCCCCATGGTCTTGGAGCATTAAAGAGACTTCTTCTTGGTGCAAGTTGGCCAGAAGCTCGCGCATAAGGGAGACCTCCTGCTGCATAGTTTGCCTTAACTCCTCATTTAGGCTGGTCCAACGCTCAGATTTTTTATGTTGAGACATGATTATCCCCTTATTAGTTATGTATAGCGAGGCAGTTTCTAGGAGATGCAAAAAACGTGCCAAATCCCTAACATGCTGATCTAAAGGGAATTGAATTTATTGCCTGTCCCTGTTACTTTCTTGCATCGGAAAAATGTTCCAGTGATTGTGTTCTGATTTACCCGTTCTTCTTGAAAAGTGACAAAATGTTAAAGAAGGCTTGCCTCCCCTTTCCAGTCGAAGCCCTCAAAAGTTGGTTCTTGCAATCAAAACGGGACCTTCCTTGGAGAAAGTTACCGACGCCCTATGCCGTATGGGTCTCGGAGGTGATGCTGCAGCAAACGCAGGTTTCCGTCGTCGTTCCTTATTTTGAAAGATGGCTGCAGCGTTTTCCGACGGTCAAAGACCTGGCCGAGGCTTCTTTGGAGGAGGTCATTAAGTTATGGGAAGGGCTTGGATATTATTCCCGAGCGCGCAGTTTGCATAGAGGCGCCCAATATATTATGGAGCATTATGATGGCCAGCTCCCCTCTGATCGAGAGGCCCTTCAGAAAATTCCGGGAATTGGCCCATATACGCTTGGGGCGATCTTAAGTTTTGCTTTTGGTCAGAAGGCCGCTGCTGTCGATGGGAATGTGATCCGTGTGCTGGCCCGCTTTGCCGCTAGGGAAGACGAGGCGGCATCGGCAAAGTTTAAGAAATGGGTATGGGATTATGCTGAAGCGATCCTTCCTAATGCGGAGCCTTGGTTGGTTGTGGAAGGGGTGATCGAACTGGGAGCGACGGTCTGTTCCCGCCAGCCGAAATGTTTCGCTTGCCCTCTTGCTTCGAGTTGTCTGGGCCTTAAGCTAGGTATTGCCGATCTGCTTCCCATAAAAAAGAAGCAGGCTTTGGTCACTCAGCTCAAAAGGCAGGTCGCCGTTGTTCGCTATACAGAGGCTTCAGGGATTGGACCTGAAGCAGGGACTGACTTTTTCTTGTTACGCAAGGGGAAAAGAGGTAGTCTGATGGCTGACTTGTATGAATTCCCTTATGTTGAAGGACAAGAGCTTGCAGAGTTAAAAGCGGTGTTGGCTAGTTCGTGGCAGCTTGACATTTCGCATATTGAGGACTTCCCTGCCGTTCAGCATACTTTTACGAGGTATAAGGCCACCTTATATCCTTCTCTCTGGCAGGCGGCGAAGCGGGTTGTCGTTAAAGGGTTCGAATGGGTGGAGGGACAAGGACTTGACAAGCTTCCATTTTCATCAGGGCATCGAAAAATTATCACGGAGTTAAAGGGTCGCTATGCGCCTATTACACACTGAGAGTTCGAATGGCTGGGGCGGACAGGAGATGCGGATCTTACGCGAGGCTGAAGGGATGCGGAAACGAGGGCATGAAGTGGTTTTTGCAGTCGCCAAAGGAGGAGTTTTGGCGGTAAAGGCCCGCGAGATGGGATTTTGTGTTTATGAGATTCCTTTTAAAAGGTCAAAAGTTTTTTCTGCTCTGCAAAAGCTCCTTTCTATTATTCGCAAACATCGCATTGATCTGGTCAATACCCATTCCTCTTGGGATGCATGGGTTGGGGGCGTTGCAGCCCGCTTTGCCGGGAAAAAGGTGATTCGGACCCGCCATCTTTCTACTTCGATCCGCAAAGGGATCAATAGCTTGCTGCTCTATCGGATTTTGGCTGACCAAGTGGTTACGACCTCGTCGACCATTGTTCCGATCATCAGAGCGCAGGCTTGGTTGCCCCGGGGCCGGGTCCGATGCATACCGACTGGCGTTGATCCTTCCCAGCTGGCTTATAGTCCAGAGGATCCGGCTCTCTTTCGCCGGGCCGTCGGGGCTAAAGAGGAAGACCTATTGGTTGGCACGGTGTGCGTCGTTCGTTCCTGGAAAGGGATTTTAGATCTTCTTAAAGCGGCTAAACTGTTAAAGGAGGATAAAAGGATCAAATGGGTGATCGTCGGAGGGGGGCATATCCACGACTACTTGCCTAAGCTTGATGAAATGGGGCTGCATGAGCAGGTAAAGTTTATCGGTCACCTCGAAGCTCCTTATGCAGCGATTGCGGCAATGGACATTTTTGTCTTGCTTAGCACGGCCAATGAAGGAATTTCTCAGGCAACGCTTCAGGCGTCCTACTTGCAAAGGCCCCTAGTGACGACATCCGTTGGCGGGCTTCCCGAAGTTTGTTTGAATGGGCAAACGGGAATCGTCGTCCCTCCGTTTTCTCCGAAAAAAGTTGTTGAAGCGGTCCTTACGCTTGCCGCAGACCCTGAATTAAGGCGGACTTATGGCCAGCGGGCAAAAGAGCATGTTTTAGAAAAATTCACTTTGCAGCAGACGCTTGATCAGATGGAGCAAGTTTATGGCCAAATCGTTTAAGGGACTGACCATTAACTTAGTTTGCTGCCTTGCTCTGCCGTCTGCCGCGATAGCCGATGAGCTATCGGAAGAGAGCAGCATTAAAAAATCCAAAGACCTCTATCGCGTTTATAACGAAAACTCTCCGGAGCATGTCAAACAATTTTATCTGGACAACCATACCTATCAGACGCTGGATTTTGTCTTACAGAAAAAGCAGCAGTTTTTATCTCTGCAGCGCTGCAAAATGGGGATATGGGAGGCGATCGAGATTTTTGATAGTTTGATCGATGAGAGCGATCCGGATTTGGACCTTCCTCAGCGCTACCATTTATTCCAAACGGCGGAGGCTCTTAGGCGCGATGGGCATCCCCGATGGCTGATCGTCACAGGGTTCCTCCATGACCTAGGGAAGATTTTGGCTTTTTATGGAGAGCCCCAGTGGGCTGTTGTCGGGGATACTTTTCCTGTCGGATGCGCTTTTTCCGGCCAGATTGTTTTCCCTGAATATTTTTCGAGCAATCCGGACAGTTTAGATCCGCTATATCAAACGCAATATGGGATTTATGAACCGGGGTGCGGCCTGGACCAAGTCCACATGTCATGGGGGCATGATGAATACCTCTATCATGTCGTTAAGGATTACTTGCCTCCCGAAGCGGGATTTATCATCCGCTATCATTCATTTTATTCGGCGCACCGTGAGGAGGCTTATACCTATCTCATGGACGAGGGCGACAAGCAAATGCTCCCCTGGCTTAAGCTGTTTAGCAAGTATGACCTCTATTCAAAGGTCCATGAGCGTCTGGACATAGAGGCTTTAATGCCCTATTATCGGGAATTGATCGCTGAGTTTTTTCCCGGCGAGCTGAGTTGGTAAAAATATGTAAAACGGGTTTACATGGCTATACCACTTCCACTTCAATCGCAGCCTGATTTTATACCGAACGTGACTCAAAAATTGGCTTTGGCGTTGCCCAAAACCAATTTTTGAAACACGTTCGGTATAGCGATAGATTTTTTAAAAATCATTTTGGTGAAGCTCTTTTTTCTTTTGGAATATTTTCCTCCTTCTTATGATCTTGCTAGGTTTTTTATAAGGAGATATCAATGGCTGAGGATAGACTGCCGATCGGACGGGTCGCTTTTGCAAGGTCTATATGTATCGAGTGGATTTCTGAGAACAGCAAGACAGTTTTGCTTTCGTTGGCCGCAGGAGTGGTTCTTTTATTTACTTTATTTCAGGTGGTGGGAAAATTCTCAGGGGTGCGCCACTCAGATTTTATCGAGGTCCAATCAGCTTATTCCAATTGGGTGGCCGCTAAAGCCAGCGATGATCAGCTATTTAAAAAATTAGAGAGGCCGCTCAAAGGAAATGCAGAGCTTCAGGCGCAGTTCGGAGCCCTTGTCGCCCAGCATTTCTTAGCGCTCAACGATTCCAACAACGCCGAAAAATTTGCTAAGCAAGCATGGAAAAGAACGGGAGATCTCCTCTCCCCTTATTATGCCCAGTTCTCTCAAACCTCTTTGTTAATTTCCCAGGGCCATTTTGCTAAGGCGCTTGAAGCCTCGCGTCAGCTTAAAACGAAGATGGCGGAAGATGCGGCATTTTGGAGCAGCCGAGACCCAATGGTCCGTTCCGGTAGCCTTCTTTATGCCTACAACCTGATTCGACTTGCTTCTTTGGAAAGAGAAGCGGGCTCTCCTGCCGGAGAGCTGGCAGCTTGGGACGAGCTGCTGGCGAATGCGGGAAGGACGCCTGCAGACGCCTCATCCAAGCTGGCAGATCCTGAAGTATATTCTATTTTGCAGCGAACTTATCGGGATGGGAAGCTTTCGCTTTACGACTATATTGTCCAGCGTAAAACAGAATTACACTAATCCTGTCTAAGAGTCTGTCGACGAAACCTGATTTCAACGATAGACTCTAAGAAGAGTGAAAAATACTAGTGGCCCTTAACAAAAGCAAGCCCCCCATATTCATGGCGGGGGGCAAGGGTTCTCTTCCTATTTTCTTTGGAACTCTTGTTACAGAGAGCTAGCATCCGGTATGCGGCCAAGGTTGCTGGACCTTTTTGTGCACCGGGTTTATTTTGGCGTTCCTAGATCTGTAGCATTTTTGTGAATATCTTTTCCTCCATGCAGTCCGATCAAAAGGAAAATTAGCGGAGGAATGAAAATTGCCAAGATAAGGCAGACAATAGCTAGGACTAGTTGGGTGGTTTGCTCTTGTTTAAAGACAAATTGGAGCATTTTTTGGGCTATTCCTCCAACACGAGCTGGCGCCAATACGCCGATAATGCCTCCGGCCGTGGCAGCGCTGATCGTCCACCATGGGCCCCACATGACGAAGCTAAAGAAGCAGGCAAGAACAAACATTAAGCAGAAAAACACTTCAAAGCGGTATTTTTTTGCAAATGTTTCGATTTCCTTGACGGAGACCCCTTCTTTCATCTTGTTTTCGTTCATAGTATTCCTTCCCTGTTAAGGGGTTGCTACTAAAAAATCTTAGAGAAAATAGCGCTAGTCAAGGGTATTAAAGCCCATTCTCCCTTATGGCGCACTCTACAATCTCAATTAATTTATATCAACCCCTCTGTTTCCAACCTCCCGCATAACCCAGCTTATTACATAGCTTGCTTTCTGCAAAACAAGAAATCGTTATGCGATCCGTCCCAGCAAGGGTTTGTTTCAAGAGAGTAATTGGAGTAATTTTCTTTGAGTTCGTAGCCTTTTTCTGAAAGAAGAGAGATTATTTCATCGTAATTTTGAGATATCTCAATAGTCGTCCCTGATTTAGTCGATTTTCCTCTATGAAAAACAGGCGAAAAACCAAGCGTTTTTTTGCGCATTTCCTTATAATTCTTTGTTCAAAATCGAGGAAAATCGCATGCGTCCAAAATCCATCCCTCAAGACCAAAAT
>CAZEYJ010000133.1:0-9779 GCA_964516795.1 uncultured bacterium | reverse complement strand
ATTCATTCAATCCCTTTTTTAGGTTGAGCATAAGATCGGAAAAACAGACTTGAGAAAGGTTCTTGTGCGCCATATTTATTCTCCTTGATTCAAGGAAACATTATGAAGCATCCTCGCGAATTATTCAACGATCTCAACTTGGGTTTAGAGTCTGTCGTTGAAAACAGGTTCTGTCGATTTTTTGGGTAGGATTAAGAGTCTGTCGACGAAACCTGATTTCAACGACAGACTCTAAAGTGGAAGGGGGGATATATTTTTCTTGTTGCGAACTCAAGAGCTTTGTAAACTTTGGAGTGGCGGCAGATATACCGAAATAACCTGAAGGATCGGGTTTTGGCTTCGTCGGCGTTTCTTCAGGTTATTTCGGTATAATGATTCGTTGTGTTCTTCTTTAAGGAGGTTGGTATCATGAGCAAGTTCATTTTTTTATTTCTTTTCTCTAGCAGCCTAATCGGAGCTTTCAATGTGGCCGAAGCTGGACGCATCGAAGCTTTTACAGCTTCTGGTTCTGAAGCGATCAGTTCTCAAGAAGATGAGACTGGGCAAAGCGATAGCTTTCAATCGCGCTGCAGAAAGTGCCGGAAGCCCAAAGTTGTGTGAAATTAAAAAGAGATGGGACAAGTTGAGCACAGGCGTATTGCAAAATACGCCCATCATTTTTTCTCGGGGACGCTGCTGAGCCGGATCAGTGGCATGTTCCGCGATGTCAGCATGGCTGCAGTTTTTGGAGACCACCCCTCTGTTGCAGCGTTCATGGTCGCCTTCCGATTCTCCCATTTTTTAAGAAGGCTGCTGGGAGAAGGGGCTCTGCAGTCGATCTTCATCCCTCACTATGAAGAGTTGAAATTGAAGGATGAGCAGCGGGCGACTGCTTTTTTTTCCAGGCTCACGCTCCTCCTTGCCCTTGTTCTGATTGGGATTGTTGTCCTTGTTGAAGGGACGACAGGTCTCATCTTGCATTATCAGTGGATCGATCAGACAGAAGTGCTGCGCCTGTTTGCTTGGATGTTCCCGAGCCTGATCTTTATTTGCCTCTATGGACTGAACATCTCTTTGTTGCAGTGTAAAAACTCTTTTTTTGCCTCGAGTTTCGCTCCCTTTCTCTGCAATGCGACGTGGATCGCTGCGGTTTTTCTGTGCGCTAAACAGGAGATCCCAGCCGCGATGGTCAATTTGGCCATTTTTATCGTGGTGGGGTTTGTTATTCAATGGTTGGTGACATTTACGAAGACCTCTTCCGTGCTCGCCACGGGATTGCGCGCCCCTTCCGAATCTTTAGGATCGTTTTCCCAAGAGCTCCGCACAGTTGGCAAGGCGACCTTATTTGGCCTTGTTGGCGTGGCTGCGGTTCAATTGAATAGTTTTTTGGATATGATTTTCGCCCGCTGCGCTGATTTGAAAGGGCCTGTTTATCTCTGGTATGCGATCCGGTTGCAGCAATTGCCTCTGGCTCTGGTAGGGTTTTCATGCGTCTATTCCTTGGTCCCCACGCTTTCCAGGCAGATCAAGGCGCAATCGTTTGAAGCGGCGCAGGACCTGTATCTTTTTGGCTGCAAGAGGATTTATTGTCTTGTGATCCCCTGCACGTTTGCGATTTTTGCCTTGGGCTTCGTCTCTGTTAACCTTTTGTTTGGACGGGGACAGTTTTCCCAGCCCGGCGTCGTTGAGACGACATGGTGCCTTTGGGCTTACGGATCGAGCCTGCTTCCGGCGACCTTAACGATCTACCAAGCTTCGCTGTTCTATGCTTATAAGGACTTTAAAACACCGACGTTCGCATCGCTGATTTCCGTTGCCGCAAGCATCGCGCTCAATGCCCTCTTTGTTTTCATTTTTCATTGGGGAGCGATCAGCGTAGCGGTGAGCACCAGCTTCAGCGCATGCCTCAATTATTTTCTGTTAAAAACCCTTTTTAAAAGAAAAGGGTATTGGCGCATTCAGGAGCCAAAAGAGTCAAGTAGATGGAAAATTGCCTTTGCAAGCTTTTTTGCCTTGCTGAGCTGCATGCTCTATGACAAGGTGTCGTTCGGCGCCTATTTTTATCAACACGATCTTTTCATTTCTCCGCGCGCTTTTTCAGAGCAGCTTCTTCATTTTGCAGGTCAATTGACAACCTTTGTCGTTTCTTTTGCCTTCTTTCTTTTCTTGATCTACAAAGAGATGTTCAGTTTATTGAAAAACTTCGTCGCGCCGAAAGCTGCCTTGGATGAATAATTTTATATTTTGATTTTCTTTTCTTAAGAAGCTGTTGTTCAAACCAGTTTTTTGAATCGGTTATTTATAGACAAAAATAGATGGAGAGAATTACATTAGTTTCCTCTTTAAGAGGCTGTAAACGAATTTAGGAGAAATCGTGATATGAAAAAAAAAGCAATTGTCATTTTAGCTTTGTGTGGACTAACTGCTGCCGTATTTTTAAGTGCAGAGAAGATGTCGCATAAACCCCAAGTCGTGACTTCAGATACAGCAAGCAAGGCTTCTGAATCTTCAGCAGGAAGGCTTTCAGTTGAAGAGCTGGCTTTTGCCGCTAAACTTAGCGATGCCAATCGCAAAGCGTTCATTGAGAAATTGACTGTTGAGCAGCGCGAGCTGGCAATGGTTGCTGCAAGAAGCGCAAGCGTAGCTAACGCAGCGGATGAGGCTGTCGCCAAGATCCTTGAGATCAACGCTATTGCCACAGCCCAGGAGATTGCAGATGCTGCGGTTGCCGTTGCAGACGAGATCAGCCCTGCCGTTGAAGAAGCTGCCCAGGAAAATTCTCAAAGAGACTAATCAGAGGCTATTGTAGATTCAACCGCCCGTTCGCTGCGCTCAATTCAGGACATAGAGGGAGAATTTAGGTTTTCTCTCTGCGCTCTTTAATGAGCCCAGCGAACGGGCGGTTGAATATTCTTTAAACACAACTTCTTAAAGCCGGATAAGTAAAGAGCAGAAAGTGGATCGAATTGAGGGCAAAGTGGCAGAAGATGCTGGCCTCAATCGATTGCGTGACCTCATAAACAGTCCCATAGATGACGCTTGCCGTAAAAACAAGGCAGAGGAAAGGGATGCTTGGAACCCATTGGACATGCAGAAGGGTGAAGAAGAGGGAAGTCGCCAAAACAGCTCCAACGCTGGCCCAGAATCCTTTCCCTAGCCATTTGCCAATCTCCCTTTGAAAAAAACCGCGGAAAAAAGCCTCTTCGGGAACCGATACAAAGATTAGATTGCAGATTAACCAAACAAAGATGATCGTAGGGATTTTAGGGTCCCATTTTACGGTGCCGATCTTCAGGGAAATGAACATGAGGATGGCAACCCCGAGAAGGGTCATCGGCAGCGCCATTTTGAAAATTGCCTTAAGCTGCTTTTTCGACTGGATCAGAGGGATGCTAAGGGCGAGAGGAAAAATCCCGATGAAAGGTTTATCAAAGTTCATCCATAGGTTATAAGGCATGGCATCAGGGCTTAGCGGCAGGTTGCAGGCAATGTTCCAATTGGAGAAGCCGGGGAAAAGGTGGAAGGCCAAACCTAATGAGAGCACGCTTGTCAAGGTAAAGATAAATAACCGACCCCATCCTTTGATCTCGTTTTTCATGAAAAAATGGCAGAGGAAAAGAAGGAAAATTGGGATGAGTGCAACGGGGACGATGATCTGGGCTTGAAACGCTAGAATGATCGCAATACAGAGAAAAGAGCCCCAAAGCCAAGCCGTTTTGCGAATCCAAAGGCTGATGAAGCTCATGGCCAACGCAAAAAATGTGAGTAGGGCCATGGGATTAGCCCATAGCACAGCATGGGTGAAATAGGGTTCCATAGAGCTTACATTAGCAATTTCAAGAATTTAGATTCTATGCATTAATTTAGAGGGAATCGATGCTGAGGAAGGAGAAAAACGGAGTCGAATGGCTTGAATTCGAGCTGCTGGCCGATATTCCTCAGGTTGTCCATGGAGTTTTTTTGCGCAAAGGGGGCGTGAGCGAGGGGCCATGCGCTTCTCTAAATTTAGGGGGCAATACAGGGGACCATTGGGAGCGCGTCCGTGAAAACCGGAAAAGGGTGGCAGAAGCCCTTGGACTTATTCAGCTCGTTTCTTCCTATCAGGTCCATTCAGACCGCGTGGTGTGCGTGACGGCAGATGGGCTTCCGGACAGAGAGGAGGCAGACGGGATGATCACCCGGCAGCCTAACATCGGTCTAATGATCAAGCACGCAGACTGCCAGGCGGCGATTTTTTACGATCCCCAGCATCGCGCGATTGCAAATGTCCATGCGGGATGGCGGGGCAACGCCAAAAATATTTATGCCAAGACCATTGAGCAGATGGGGCAGCAGTTTGGGACTTCCGCATCCGACCTGCTCGTCTGCGTCTCCCCTAGCTTAGGGCCCTCGCGTTCAGAGTTTAAGTTGTTCAAAGAGGAGTTGCCCGAGTCTTTTTGGAAGTTCCAGATTGAGCCAACCTATTTTGACTTATGGGCGATCGCCCGCCATCAGCTCGAGGAATGCGGGGTTCTCTCCCATCATATTGAGATTGCTTCGATTTGCACCTATTCCCATCCTGAGGACTTCTTTTCCCATCGCCGAGATAAGCCGTCTACGGGTAGAAATGCGACGATCGCTGCATTGATTTGAACTGTTAACCCAACTTGTCCCCTAACTTGCCCAGCGAGCTGAGCGAAATATACGAGATACAAGATTCTCGATGCAGCCAAGGTCTCGACCTTGGCTTCCTCACGAATCTTGCATTTTGTCCATCTCGCTATCGCGTCTAAGGGAGGTTAGGGGACAAGTTGGGTTATTAACCCAACTTATAAGTTGCGATTGAAGAACGAGACGGCCATTTTCCCGACTTCTTCATGGATTTTCAGCCTGTCGACGCTGGCGGGGTCTTCGCAGAACCTGGGGGCAAGCAGCCTTTTGCCGACAAGCGATGCCCGATTAAGGAAGACATAGTGGTCTCCTTCATTTTTTAAGACTGTCAATGTCGCTTTGGAGATCGATTTAGCAAAAACCTTAGCGTTCTTTTCGAAAGGAACGACCCGGTCTGTGTTTGTCGTGATGATGCAAATAGGGATGGGGATCTGTTTTAGGCTCGACTCATCGAACAGCCAGCCTAAAGCAGGCGCCATGGTGAAGACAGCCCCGATCCGCTTATCGCAGAACGATTGTTTGGCGTCTTTAAAATCGATCTGCTGTAAGAGCTCTGGGCTGATGAAATCGGAGAGCTCTTCGACGCAAAGGGAGCTGATATCTTTGGACGGGAGGTTGGTAAGCTGGGCCCCTGCGATCCACATTCCTGTCGCCCCTCCGAGAGAATAACCGGCAAAGCCGATCCTTTTTTGATCGATCCGTTCTGCAAACAGGGGGTTTTCCAGAAGTTGGTCGAGGACAAAGGAGATATCCTTCGGCCTTTCCCAAGGCTTGGCATAGAGTTCGGGGATTTTATTGTTCCAGGTATTGCCGTAATGGTCCATGGCAGCGACGATATAGCCATTGGCTACTAAGATTTCAGCCAGCCATGAGATATTGAACCGGTCTCCCCCATTTCCATGGGACATAATAATGAGAGGATATGTCTTTTGAGCTGCGCTCAAGGGAGTGTCTCTCGCTTCTTCGCAGCGGATCCAAAGGCCTGTAGAAGCTTTCGAAGGAGCGGTTGAGTCGACGGGGTACCACACCTCTGTAACAAGCGGCCTTTGGCGCGAGTTGTCCATTAAATTGAGGGTCGTGATCCCTGTTTTATGGGGGTGGAGGATGATGGAGCGGAGCTGTAGAGTTTTTTGGTACCAGTTATTAAAGGGGAGTAATAATAAGACGGGTGCCGCAAAATATAAGATCCACTTTACATGTTTTCTTCTCATTTCACACCAATTAAAATGCCATTGATCTTTGTTCTTATAAATAGCAGATCGTGGTTTTTTTGAAAAGTGATCTGATCCCAATGGAGCTGCGAGCCTGTCCTAATAAAATTTTTTGCCCGATTTTGGTTCAAAATAACTGCGAAAACTTTTGTTAAGGACCACTAGGAAGAAAGCTGAATTTGCAGACAGTTTATCTAGTTCAAGGGGTGGAAAAATAGACGGCGGCTGTACAAAAAGAGTGAAAAATATCAGGGAGGCATCCTGAATTTGGGTCAGGTGAAGATGGCTCTGAAGCGGCTAAATTTAAAAAGTTTAGCGATGCAGGCGGGACTTAAATTCAGCGACTGTCCGGCGCCGGCAGATTCACTTTTTTTGAGTGGGGGCAGTATAAACCTCTTGTCGGGATTTTAGCAAATCCTTATTCTACGAAAATTGAGTGGACACCCCTCCCGGGGGGTGGTGGAGCAGCCAAGGGCCTGTGATTGATGGCCTATAAATAACGGTGCTCATAGACTCTTAAGAGATTCCAAAGCTCGAGGAGAAAAGGCTTGCTCTATTCACCTATTAGTTGCTTTTTATGCATGCTCAAGAGACTTCCACTGGTCATTTTTCTACTAGTAGGCTTCCTTTCTATCCAGTCTTTCGACCTTTGGGCCCGATCTGGTTCAGCTTCTTTGGAAGAGGAGTTGCCGAAAAAGACCATTTTAGTCCTTTCCAGCCGTGGAGGTTATGGGCATACGGCTGCAGCGAATACCTTGCAGAAGCTGATCGGAGACCATTATACGCTTAAGATTGTCCATCCGATCGATCAGTTGCGCATTTGGGGCGTTCCTTCAGGAGAGCAGTTTTATAATATGATGCTCAAGCGCGGCTGGGTCCGTTCGACGAACTTTTTAGCCCGCCATATTGCTCCCCATCTCTTCCGGACGCGGAAAAGCAAGCTCGAAAAAATCATTAACTCTTATATTCAAGCCTATAACCCCGACCTTGTGATCTCTCTCATCCCTTATGTTAATTATCCTGCCTCCGAGGCTGCCCGTAAAAAAGAGGTGCCTTATTTACTGGTCACGACGGACAATGATCTGCGCAATTGGGCTTACGAGCTCGATCGGTTGCGCCATCCCCATTTTAAAGTGACGATCGGCTGTGATCTGCCGACAACCCGGGGCGTCCTGTTAAAGAAAAAGATCCCCGATTCTGCAATTGAGACGATCGGGCTTCCCTTGCGCCCCGATTTCATCGCTGCTAAAGATAAGGCCAGGATTCGAGAAGAGTATCGGATCCCATCGAATAAGGCGGTCATTTTAGTGATGATGGGAGGAAATGGGGGGAAAAGCTCTTATGACTATGCGCGCAAAATTGGGTCCATGGACCTTTCGACCCATTTGATCATCTGCTATGGGCGCAATCAAAAGCTGAAAAAAGATCTTGAGAAGATCAAGCTCCACCCTTCCAACTCGATGACAGTTTTAGGATTCACTGAGAAGATCTCCGACCTGATGGCGATCTCCGATCTGGTCTTGACAAAACCTGGGCCGGGAACGATCAACGAAGCCATCGCGATGCGTTTGCCAATCCTGATCGATAACGTCGATCCCTCCTTGTTTTGGGAAAGGGCGAACACGGAGATGGTGGTCAAGTATGGAGTTGGAGAGAAGATCAAAGACTACCGGCAGATGCGACGGCTCTTAAGAAAGTATCTCTACGACGAGCCCACCCGCCAGAAGCTGCAGGACTCGCTCGCCCAGCTCCCTTCGAACCAGTTCCATGCGCGCATCACAGAGATCGTTGATTCGATGGTCAATCAGAAGTCTGAGCAGATTGCAGCACCGGCAGTCCCTGCGTCAGTTCCGCAGACCGAGGAGTCTGTCTAAGAAAGTTGGGGTGGGATCGTCTTGATTCCATAGACAAGCCCGTTCACTCATTTTTTTTTCCATCTCTAAGGACGGCGCGGAAGCCACAGCCTTTGAGGATGCGCGGGTAGCCGAAGTATTCGATGATCGGCCATTTGCGGCAGATGGTTGGCCTGAGCCGGTAGTGGCGGCATGAGCCGTCGCTGCGCAGATAGCGGCATCCCATGACAAGCACTCGCTTCCCTTCGCTCTCGTAGACGGCCTGGCTTCGAGGAAAAAAACCGAGTACTTGGGTGCTCCATAGATAGAAGAGTTTCCCTAAAATCCCTTTAGGTTCCGGAAGTAAGATATAGTGGCAGCAGTTGCCCCGTTTCAGACAGCGCCCTTCTTGTTTTACCGGTGGGCGGATGAGCCATCTGGCTAACCGCTGTGCCGCTAGGTCGAGCAAGATAAAGGGAAGGAAGATCGCGCGCAGGGGCCAGCGGATCCAAGAAGGAAGCCATTGGCGGGGGATGCCTCCCTGAGGGTTCGGCGGCGGGCTTTTGGCTTCCCCTGCTATTTCAAGTAGCTCATCAAGAGGAAGATCAAGAGATTCAGGGGCCATTTTTAGCATAGTATTACCATTTTACCTGCCTTTGGATATAATTGCCGCTTCTTTAGAGAGGTGGATCATGTTGAATAAAATCTTTAGTTGGTTCAAGACGCTGGTCTTTTCTTCGTTAGCAGCGACTGCTGTGCAGGCTTCTGCTCCACAAGAAGAGCATCCGGTCGTGATCCTTGGAGGAGGGGTGGGCGCGCTCACTTCAGCGGTCTATTTGTCCCAAGCCGGCATTACGCCGATTGTGGTGACGGGTCCAACGATCGGCGGTGCGATCACGCAGTCCCATTCGGTGCAAAATTGGCCGGGAGAGATGCAGATCTCAGGGGTCGAGTTGTCGGAGCGGTTGAAACAGCAAGCAGTCCAAAACGGGGCAGTCCTATTGCAAGAGACGGTTGTCGACGTCGATTTTTCGAAGCGCCCGTTTGTGATCACCACCAAACAACAGATCGGCTCTCAAGAGAAGATCAAGACGATCAAGGCGCAGACTTGCATCATCGGATTAGGAGCAACCCCTCGCTTCCTTCAGGTTCCCGGAGAAAGCCGCTACTGGTCCAAAGGAGTTTACAGCTGCGCTGTCTGTGACGGAGGGCTTTATAAGGACCGCACCGTGGCGATTGTCGGCGGCGGCGATAGCGCGTTGACTCAGGCGGATTATCTTTCCAACTTGGCCTCCAAGGTGTATCTCATTGTGCGCGGCGAGCAGCTCCGGACTGTGGAAGCGCATCGGATGCAGGAGATTTTGGGGCGTCCTAATGTGGAAGTGCTCTATTCTTCTGAGGTCAAAGAGATCAAAGGAGATGAAAAACAGCTCACCCATGTGGTGATTAAAGATAAGCAGAAGGGTTATGAGCTGGCTGTCGACGGGGTCTTTTTGGCCATTGGATCAAAGCCGAACACAGAGATGTTCCGCGGCAAGCTGGAACTCGATTCCCAAGGATATATTCTGTTGAAAAAACATCAGGAGACCTCTGTCCCGGGAGTTTATGCAGTAGGCGATGTCGCCGATCCTGAGTTCCAGCAGGCGGTGACGGCGGCAGCAGATGGATCGAAAGCGGCTTTGCAGGCGCAAAAGCAGTTAACCCAGTACCGCGCGCAGACGATGCTCGCGGCCCGTTCAGAAAAAAAAGAGGAGCCTAAAAAAGTTCAAAGCCGTGTAGAGGCCCCAAGTCCTGTCGTCGAGATCGAGACTGCCGATGAGCTGCGTGTGCTGCTCAGCAAAACGGAAGGTGGAGTGATCGTCGATTTTTATGGGAATTTTTGCGGGCCGTGCCGGATGATAGCGCCCCAGTATGAGGCATGGGCAAAAGAGTTCCAGGGAAAGATCACGTTTGCCAAGGTCAATGTCGAAAAAGCGCCTGCTTTATGCCATGCTTATCAGATCCGCGTGATCCCGACCCTGGTCGTGATCGATAAAGACGGCAGGGTGGTCCGAAAGAGCACGGGAGCGATGGAGATCGCAGAAGTCGGGCGGCTTTTGGACAAAGC
>CAZEYJ010000132.1:0-9623 GCA_964516795.1 uncultured bacterium | reverse complement strand
GTGGATCCGGTCGCGCCTGTCGTTCCTGC
The DNA here is from genome assembly GCA_964516795.1 of uncultured bacterium. Lineage (GTDB taxonomy): Bacteria > Chlamydiota > Chlamydiia > Chlamydiales > Rhabdochlamydiaceae > Acherontichlamydia. Next base: position 9,594 of record CAZEYJ010000132.1, on the reverse strand, counting down.
CGGACCGGTAACGCCTGTGACTCCTGTCGAACCTGTTGGGCCTGGTTCGCCTGTGGATCCGGTCGCGCCTGTCGTTCCTGCTGGACCGGTAACGCCTGTGACTCCTGTTGAGCCTGTCGGGCCTGGGTCGCCTGTGGATCCGGTCGCGCCTGTCGTTCCTGCCGGACCGGTAACGCCTGTGACTCCTGTTGAACCTGTCGAGCCCGGTTGGCCCGTAGCTCCGGTTGCGCCTGTCGTTCCTGCCGGACCGGTAACGCCTGTGACTCCTGTTGAACCTATCGGGCCCGGTTGGCCCGTAGCTCCGGTTGCGCCTGTTTTTCCTAATGAGCCTGGAGGTCCTATCTGCCCTTGCTCTCCTGTTGGACCTTTAGGGCCCTGCGAACCTGTCGGACCCGGAGGTCCTGGGGGCCCTGCTGGGCCAGGAGGACCGCGTTGCGGTGCCTTTCCACATCCAATTTCAAATAATTCAGCGGAAGAATTATCACTCTCTCCAAAATTCCAGCCAAAAGAATCTGCGCAGGGTTGTACAGTGACTTCCTGATGAGCAAGCAACTGTTCTTGGGAAATACCGGAAGACGTTAAGTCAAAATGCTCTTTCTGAATTTCCTGTGAGTCTGACTGCTTAAACTCCAGCTCTCTTCTTCTAATTTGTATGGGAAGTTCTTTAATTTTTTTAGCGCTGTGCTCATCACGACGACTACTTTCAGCAAAGAGATATGCTGAAGAATAAAGAAAAATAGAGAAGAAGAACTTCGCTAAATTGAACAACATGCTTGCATCACAGTTAAAAAAACAAATTCTCGAATGCTTTAACCGAAACTCAGCTTTAAAGCATTTCTTAAGAAAAATTTAGAAGCACAAACCTTTTTGATTTTCACTAAATCTTCAAAAAAAATTCAAAGACCCAGTTTTTTTCAGAAAAACCAACTCTGAACATTCCAAAAGTCTGTCAGGACCTGAACTTGTCAGCAGTCTTAGAAAGAATCTCACCTTGTGACAAGGTCTGATCTTTTTTCAAGATTATAAACAAAAAAAATAAAAACGCAAAAAAAAATTCAAAAAGCAAGGAAAACAAAAAGCAATCTCCATCATCGGAACTTTAGAGATCAGCTTGAAATATAGAAAAAAAGCTGACCTAGCCGAATTTTCAATCCTTCAGGTTGTTTCTTCATAAGAGCTTCTTGTAAATAAATATATTTACACTTATAAGAAAAAAAAACACCACATACCGAAACATCCTGAAGAACCGGAAATTCGGCTAGGAAGCTCTTCACTATTTCGATCTGATCCAAACGGACAATGTTCAAATCCACGGTCCGAGGATCGGATCAAAATATTGAAAAAAGCCGACATAGCCGAAAACCGATTCTTCAGTTTGTTTCGGTACATTGATCAACAATAAGGAGAACCTATGAAAACTGTGAGTTTATTTTTATTTGCACTGTTATCTTGCTACTGCAATTTTTCCTACGCAAAAGACTCTTCGAAAGCAATATGCGAAAAAGGAATTTTCCCTTCCACCCAACCCGGAAAAGAAGGCATCATTCCTTCTATGACAGAAGACACGGATAATCAAGATCCAGATACAGAGAACTCAACAACTCAATCTTCTGAAAATCAGGACAATGAAAATCAAAATTCTCAATCATCGACAAATCAGTGTCCTATGAACAATATGAAAAACGGAAAAAAACAAGCTCCATCGGGAAAATAAACCTAATAAAGCTTCGTTGGATTCAGGAATAGTTGCATTCCTAAAAGTCTGTCCTGATTGTTTTTGTTGTTTAGGCAAATCTAATCGACAGAAATCAGGTTTGCATACCGAAATAGCCCGAAAAATCGGGAATTTGGCTAGAAGGCTCTTCAATATTTTGATCTGATCCGAAGGGACAGTGTTCATAAACACAGCCCGAAGATCAGATCAAAATATTGAAAAAACGCTGACGAATCCAAAACCCAATTCTTCAGGTTATTTCGGTATAGACAGTCTCTCAAACGATGACCAATAAAATGATGCAGGAGTCTCCATGACCCAAAAAATTCAAAGCGGCGATCTACCGGACGTCATCATGCCAAACCGCCCTTCTATAAAGCTTTTAAAAGGGCAAAAAGCGCTTGTCACGGGAGCTAATTCAGGGATCGGCAAAGCAATTGCCATTCAGCTAGGAAAAGAAGGAGCCGATGTCGTCGTTAACTACGTCTCCGGGGACAAAGAAGCGATGGAAGTTGCCGACGAGATCAAAAAAAACGGCAGCAAAGCCTACATCCATCAGGCCGATGTCTCAAAAGAAGATCAGGTTATCGCGATGTTCGCAAAGATGAAAGAGGAATTTGGAACCATCGACATCATGGTCAATAACGCCGGCGTTCAAAGGGATGCACCTCTTGAAAAAATGACATTGGAACAATGGAATGCGGCGATCAGCATCGACTTAACGGGACAGTTTCTCTGTTCACGAGAAGCTGTCAAAGAATTTAAGCGAAGAGGAGTAAAAAAAGAGATCTCTTGCGCTGCCGGAAAGCTTATCTGCATCAGCTCTGTCCACCAGATAATCCCTTGGGCCGGCCATGTGAATTACGCATCCGCTAAGGGAGGCATCCATATGATGATGCAATCGATTGCGCAAGAAGTCGCCCCTTACCGGATCCGCGTCAATGCGATTGCTCCCGGCGCCATTCGAACCCATATTAACCAAAAAGCTTGGAGTACGCCTGAAGCTTACAACGATCTCATGAAACTTATCCCTTACAATCGAATTGGCGAGCCTGAAGATGTTGCCCATTGCTGTTCTTGGCTAGCTTCCGATTATGCCGATTACATCACAGGGACCACAATTTTTGTCGACGGAGGAATGACTCTGTTTCCCGGCTTTCAATCTGGAGGGTAAATGCAGAACCAATACTACGATATCATCATCATCGGCTCCGGGGCCGGTGGCGGTACGCTTGCCCATCGACTCGCCCCATCCGGAAAAAAAATCCTTATTTTGGAGCGAGGAGAATTTCTTCCGCGCGAAAAACAAAATTGGAGCTCAGAGGCCGTTTTCATCGAGGGTCACTATAATATCGGCGAAAAATGGACAGATTTGAATGGAAAGCCTTTCACTCCTGGTACCCATTACTATGTCGGCGGCAACACAAAGCTCTATGGCTCTGCCCTGCTCAGATTGCGTGAAAAAGATTTTGGAGAAATCCACCACTATGGAGGGATATCGCCGGCATGGCCTCTGTCCTATCAAGACTTTGCCCCCTATTATCTCGAAGCTGAAAAACTCTATTCCGTACATGGAAGCCGAGGAGAAGATCCCACAGAACCTCCCTGCAAAGATCCTTTCCCCCATCCGCCAATCGCTCATGAACCGCGCATTCAAAGGCTCTCGGACGATTTAGCCAAAAAAGGAGTTACCCCATTTCATCTTCCCCTTGGTCTGATCATCGACGAAAATGACCGCCAGCACAGCCCTTGCATCAAATGCAACACATGCGACGGATTCCCCTGCCTTGTCAATGGAAAAGCTGATGCCCACATCTGCTGCATCGAACCCGCACTCCAACACCCTAACGTCACATTATTAACAGGGTGTTACGTTGAACGGTTGGAAACAACACCCAATGGCAAGGAAATTTCACAAGTCATTACCAAACGCAACGGGCACACAGAAATTTATAGAGCCAATATTGTCGTCTCCTCGTGCGGTGCGATCAACTCTGCAGCCCTCTTTTTACGCTCGACCAATAAGGCGCACCCGAGAGGACTTGCCAACAGCTCCGATCTTGTCGGCCGCCACTATATGTGCCATAACAATTCTGCGATGGTCGTCATCACCACAGAGAAAAATCCCACCAAGTTCCAAAAAACACTGGCAATTAACGATTTCTATTTCGGCGCTCCCGATTCGAAATATCCTTTAGGGCACATCCAAATGCTAGGAAAAGCCGGCAAGTCGATGTTTAAAAACGATGCGCCTTTCTTCACACCCGACTTTATCTTAGATATGATGGCGCACCACTCGATCGATTTTTGGATGACCTCTGAAGATCTTCCCGACCCTAAAAACCGAGTTGTACTAGACGAGAAAGGCAACATCGGCCTCCATTACCGACCCAACAATCTCGAAGGACACCGAAGACTGGTCAAAAGGCTTAAAAGCCTCTTAAACAGCTTAGAGATCAAACATCACATGCTTCCCTGCTCAGCCTATTTTGGAAAGAAGATCCCCATTGCAGGCGTCGGACACCAAAATGGGACAATGCGCTTTGGCCGCAACCCTCAAACATCGGTCCTTGACATCAACTGCAAAACACACGACATCGACAACCTCTATGTCGTCGACGGCGGTTTCTTCGCCTCAAGCGGAGCTGTCAACCCCACCCTCACCATCATCGCCAATGCCTTAAGAGTCGGGGATCATCTGTTAGAAAGGTTTAAATCGTGAGCTATACGATCATTTTTGGCGCAACGGGAGGAATAGGCTCCCGCCTGTGTGAAATTCTAACCCTGCAAAAAAAACAAGTTGTCATTGCCGCTCGCAATGAAGAAAAAGCCAAAGCGCTTGCAGAAAGGCTCCACCAAGACTACCATATCATCGACCTCAGCTCCTCCTCCCATGTCATCGCAGCTTTTGAGGAGATCCGCAACAAATATGGTCATTTTGACAGCGTCGTCAACTGCATCGGCTCCTTGTTCCTCAAACCGCTCGAACACACGACCGATGAAGAATGGAAAAATGTCCTCACGTGCAACCTCACCTATGCCTTTTATATTCTTAAAGCCGCCTGCCCTCTCTTAGCCCAACAAAAAAAAGGCTCGATCGTCCTTCTCTCCTCTGCCGCAGCCCGCATCGGCCTTGTCAACCACGAAGCCATTGGAGCCGCCAAGGCAGGCCTCCTTGGACTCATGAAGAGCGCAGCGGCATCTTATGCTTCCTCCGGAGTCAGGATCAACGCCGTCTCGCCCGGCCTGATCAATACACCTCTCACCAAAAAAATGACCAGCAACCCATCGATATTAAAAAATTCAGTTTCTATGCATCCCCTTGGAAGGATCGGAGAACCTGACGACATCGCCCACACCATTGCCTGGCTCCTCGACGAACACTCCAATTGGATTACAGGACAAAATATCTCAGTTGACGGAGGCTTAAGCGCGCTTAAAATTCATTCTAGCAATTAAAAAATATTTAAAACTCTATACTTATTTCCCGATCTAGTATAATTGACAAAAATATACCGAAACAACCTAAGAACTGAGAATTCGGCTAAGAAGCTCCTCAATATTTTGACCTGATCCGAAAGGACAGTGTTCATAGACACGGCCCGAGGATCAGGTCAAAATATTGAGGAAAAGCTGACGCAGCCAAAACCCGGTTCTTCAGGTTGTTCCGGTATACAAATTTATCGCATTCATGTGAGGAATCATGCTTCCGCAATATTCAGAAAAACATACACAGGCATCAAGGATCACGCCGGAAAAAAAGCTGGACTACAAACGGCTCCATGGACTCTTTCCTAAAAGCTCTCCCCCGGAAACAGTTATCCTCTGTTATGGGTCCCGTTTCCTGAAACAGGTGCTGGAAAAATATGCCCACAAACAATGTGAAGGATGCTTCTCCGAACTCTACTACTTGACCGATTACCCCTCTGTCGCCATCGCCTGCTTTGGCATCGGGGCTCCTGTTACCGCCTTGCGCCTTGAAGACATGATCGCATGGGGCGTTAAAAAAGTGATCTCAATTGGAAGCGCCGGCGCCATCAATCCCAAGCTCAAAATCGGAGACATCGTCCTATGTGAAAAGGCTGTCCGCGACGAGGGGACCTCCTTCCACTACATCCCCCCTTCAAAATACATCCATGCTCCACAAAGGATGAAGCTCTTGCTCGCCGACCAACTCAAACAAATGCAGATCCCCCACCGGATCGGAGCAACCTGGACGACAGACAGCTTCTACCGCCAAACAGCCCAAGAAGTCAAACACTTCCAAGACGAAGGGATCCTGACCGTTGAAATGGAGGCCTCTGCCCTATTTGCTGTCGCCCATGTCCATAAAATCGACCTCGGCGCCCTGTTCACTATTGCCGATCTGCATACCGACCAAGATTGGATGCCCAGTTTTGAAAACGAAAAAAGCAAAGAAGGGAAGCAAACCCTGTTAAAAGTCGCCCTTGCCGCAGCCACAGAAAAACAATGACAGCACCATCCGGCAGTCTTCTTCTGCGCGTAAAAGTTGTCCCTAAAGCAGGACGCAACCAGATCAGCGGCTGGGAAGGCGACGAACTTAAGATCAGGCTCAACGCCGTTCCCGAAAAAGGAGAGGCCAACGAAACCCTGATCGCCTATCTGGCCAAAGAGCTCAACATCCCCAAATCCCATATTGAGCTCGTGAGCGGAAAAACAAGCCGCCACAAAAAGCTGCTCATCGCCGGGATCACCCTTGACAACTTAGATCATTTAATTCGCAGCCGTAAGCTGTCCTAAAGTAACTTCTAAAAAATCGCGATGCGCATAACTGTTCATCATTTTACGGAACGTCCTTTCGTATTCCAATTTAAGCCTTCTGGTTTCAGGGTGCTGCAGATCTGCAACAAAATAGGGCAATCCTAAAGAAAAAGAATTCAGATCAGCTGCCGTTCCCTGTCTAAACGGCTGCAGAAGCTGATTAAGTCGAGCATATTCTTTAAGATCTTCATCAGTTAACTTCTTCTTTTCAACAGCTATCTTTTTCCAAATAACTTCTCTCTCATGATACAACCAAGCATTATGCCTTCCATATCCCAGAACAATTCCAATTAATCCCTGATGATGCTTCAAAACGGCGCCAAATACGTCACTACTGCAAAGGACTTCCTCCATCAGAGATTCCGGCGTTATCGCCTCTCCTAAAACACTCTTAAAATCACACCAATTCTCTTTAACTGTTTTTAGAAAAGCCTTCTTATTCATAAAGACTAACGCTTTCATCCCGTTATCGACAAAGTTCTCACTTACAAAAAATGCAAAATTTCTCGAAGGAAAAAGATGCTGATATTTTTTCCATACTTCCCAACCTTGAATCATTTTTAAATTTTCATGGCACAACGACGTTGGAATATGGTCAATCCAATCTTCCACCCAATAGACCTCTGCCATTGGCTCTCCCAAAACACATACAGCTATGGGTTTCTGACCAAATAATGCGTATCCAAACGTATCCCCAGCAATAACCATACGGAAAAACCACTCCAAAGTTTTTCGTTCTTCTATCGGAATACTCTTTAAAATATGCGAAACTAAAGGTCTCTGATGATGTTGAAAAAAAACAAAAACTGTGGAAGAAGCAACCAAAAAAATAATGACCAATATCGCTATAGTGCGTCGTACTATTTGCATAGTGCCTTTTAAGGAATAGAACTCATAATGCCAATATTCTCAATGCAAATTTTTGCATAATCAATTTTCCTTTTTTAAAGCTCTAAAGAATGCCCATAAATGCCACTCCCATCAATTTTTTGTTTAAAACGGAGAGAAACTGAATTTATAGATAATCTCTTAAACTTTTCGATAAAAAGATTATTATATTTGTAAATATTTTGTCAAAACACAAAAATGCGAAGTAGATGTAAAGGGAACCTTAAGGAGGCGAGCTGATGGCCAAAGTGATGTGCTTTAGTTTTCTCATCGTCGCGGGGATCTTGTTCTCGCAATGGATCGACCTGCTTCCCTACCGCGGTCTGCTCCAGATGCTGACATTGACAGCCCTCGGCTACATCATGATCGAAGTGGGCCTCGAGTTCACCATCGATAAATCAAACCTTAAAAGTTACGGCAAAGACTACCTTGTCGCCATGACAGCAGCAGCCTTCCCTTGGATCCTCTGCACCCTCTGGATCTGGAGCTGCTTCGATATCAACTTGGCACAGGCCACCATTATCGGCAGATTTGCTGCGCCGACTTCAGCAGGGATCCTGTTTACCATGCTTGCCGCCGCAGGCCTAGCGACGACATGGGTCTTTAAAAAAGCGCGGATCCTCGCCATCTTCGACGATTTAGATACAGTCCTTCTTATTGTCCCACTCCAAATGCTCCACATTGGACTTCAAATCCATGCGATCGCCCTTATCGGCATCATTGCCCTCCTCCTCATTTGCGGCTACCGCTTTCTCCACCAGCTTAAGCTGCCGATCGGAAGAGGCTGGCTCCTTGGCTATGCCGCCATTCTTACAGTAGGTGCAGAACTCTTTGAGAAAACAACCCTGATCAATATTGAAATCCTTCTGCCGGCATTTGTCTTTGGCTGCATCCTCTATAACCCTCATGATCCCAGCCAAAAAATCCTTCATCGCCATGAACACGCCTACATTGAGCCGGAATCTCTCTGGGGCAGACGTCTTGACGCCGCCATCAAATACGCCTACATGTTCCTCATCGGCTGCTCCCTGCCAAAAATTGCCGTAGGGCACTTCAGCTGGTTCTTTATTTCAGGCCACGTCTTAGCTCTGACCTTGTTGTCTAATCTTGGAAAAATCTATCCGTTGTTCTGCTACAAGAAAGAAGCATCGTTCAATGAACGCCTTGCTCTTAGCATCGCCATGTGGCCCCGTGGAGAAGTCGGCGCCGGCATCCTCTTTATTTCAATCAATTATGCCCTTCCCGAAATCATTGTCCAAGTTGCTACCCTAAGCCTGGCCCTGAACCTCTTCTTAACAGGATTCTTCATCTACTTTGTCATTTGGATTTTAAAGAGGAGAACACCTCTTTGGAAGTTTCGATCTTGATCCCCCTGGCCGCCATCGCTTCAAAAGCCCTCTTCTCATCATCCGGGCCCAAATTGATCGGACGGCAAGCATCGACAATCACGACGACGGAAAAGCCCAAATCCGCCGCATCGAAAGCTGAATAAAGGACGCAATACTCGGTTGCGACCCCGGCAAGATAAACTTGCGTTACATTGTGAGTCTTCAAGTAATCCCCAAGACCAGTCGATTGCTTCCTCGCATTATCGAAAAATGCGCTGTAGCTATCGATCAAACGATCAGTCCCCTTATGGAAAATATTAACGATCGCTTCCTGGTCCAGCGCCTTGACCAGCTCAGCCCCTCGCGTCTGCCGAACGCAATGGACAGGCCAAAGGATCTGCTGCACACCTTCCACCTCGACACAATCACCCGGCTTTTTTCCGAGATGATTGACAGCAAAGCTGCAATGATCGGGAGGATGCCAATCCTGCGTTGCCAAAGTTAGAGGAAACAAAGCAGACAACCGATTGATCAAAGGGACGATCTCATCAGCTCCGCGGACCCCCAAAGGACCTCCCGGCATAAAATCATTTTGCATATCGACAATCAAAAGAGCCGCCGCCACTCACCCACCCTTTTTCTTTAACTCATGGATCAACTTCAGCTTCATTTCATAAAGCGACTTCTCCAATCCGACAAAATAAGGCTGCGGATATAAAAACCGGCGCATCCCCGGATGGAGCATCCCCAGCTCCTCCACAGCCCTATCGCGGATCTCCTGCAGGCAAGGAACAGTTCCAAGACGCTCCCCTTTTGAAAAAACAGGCATGAGCAAATCCCGATAAGAAGCCAGGTCCGTCATGATCTGAAAACGGGTCGGGT
>CAZEYJ010000131.1:0-7305 GCA_964516795.1 uncultured bacterium | reverse complement strand
TGGGTCCGTGACATCGCCGATCACTGTAGGCCCGCAAGGAACTTTAGCGGGAACGGGTACGGTAGGCAATGTGGTCGTCAACTCGATCATCGCTCCGGGAAATAGCATTGGAACGATCACCGGAAGCATGTTCACGCTGAATGCTGGCTCTTCTTACGATGTCGAGGTGAGCGATACGACCTCTGATTTGATCGATGCGACGAGCTCTGTGGTGATCAATGGGGGAAATGTCGTCGTCCAATCTGCCGGATTGAACTCGCCTCAGGTCAGCGCTTATACGATCATCTCCTCTCCTTCGATCACGGTCAACACACCGTTTGTATTGGTGAATCCGATCACGCGCATCCCATTTACCCTAGAATATGAAGCGACCCAGATCCTTCTGGTTCCCGGAACACCGACGCCAATCCCTGTCATTGTCTCCGGAGGCATCGCCAAATGCTTTGAGGCGCTGCTTCAGACCCGTCCGACCGATTTAGGGCCTGTGCTCGACGTTTTGAACGTGCAGACTCCTAGCCAGCTGCAGCACTCGATCGACCAGATGCAGCCGCTCCTGTTCAACAACATCGCCTTTGCCCAGGAAAATGTCGTAGAGCACTTGCGCCAGATGTACACCAAGCATTTCTTTGACAACTTAACGACCGGATGTCAAGGCGAGGAAAGGGTCAATTTCTGGGTGAACCCTTTTGCAGAAAATGTCAGACAGCATAGTTCCTCGCATTTGGCCGGATACTCTGAGCTCTTCGGCGGATTTGCCGCGTCGCTGGACTATCGCGGCAAGACATGGATGCTGACGGGAGGGGGATCTTATTCTGTCGGAGACCTCGATGTTCCCCACCACCATACAAAAGCAGATTTTAGGACCTATTCGGGGAATTTGGGCTTCTCTTGGGCCCCCTCTTCCTGGTTCTTTGATATGCAGGCGGGTTATTTTTACAACCCGACCTATGGAAAAAGAAGGATGCGTTTTTCTGCTCCTCAATCTCCATCGACTCCTGTTGCCAATGTCAAAGCAAGGCATCACAACCACTCTAATGCCTTTTTGGGACATGTCGGGATGGCCTATTTATTCCGGATCGGCTCAGACACGTCGAACAGCCTGGCGGTTTATCCGTTTGCAAACGCCGATTACGTCTATGTGGATATGAGCCATTATCGGGAAAAAGGGGCGGGAAGCCTTGACCTGCGGGTCTCCGGCAATCATTTTGACTTGTTCAGACCGGAAGGGGGCTTAGGAATCGAATACCACACATGTTTTGAACGGTGGGATTTCCTTTGCGACTTGTCGGTCAGTTACATCCATGAATTCAGATACTTGGGCCAAAGCGCCAAAGCGGGCTTTGTCCCGGTGAACTGTACGTTTACAGTCGACGGCCAAAGTCCGGAAAATAATTTGATCAGCCCTGACCTTCGCTTGCGGTTCAGGGTAGCGGAGGAAGGGTTCTTCGTCACGATTGGATATCATGGCGAGTATGGGGAGCACTTCAGCTTGAACGCGGGTGAATTAGAGTTGAAATGGAATTTTTAAGATACTGTTGCCTGGGTAGGTTTATATGCGGATGACGTTAAGTTCGATCGTTGCAGTTCTTCCCCTTTGCGCATGGGGAGCTCCACTTGTCAACAATCAATTTCTTCCTGCAGGAGCCTATACTTTAGATGCAGGCGGGGCTACTGTAGATGGTTCCACCTTGCCCAATCCCACTGGCTATGCGATTGATTCGGGGACGATGGACATTAGCAATGTCACATTCACAAATTTCAATACTGCAGGTGGAGTGGGAAGTGGAGGAGGAGCAGGTCTTGGCGGAGTTCTTTTCATTAATAGTGGAGTGACGACAACGCTGACCAACGTCAACTTTTTAGCTAACATGGTTGCCGGCGGTCTAGGGGGAATAGGTGACCTCGGGGGCGTTCTGAACAATATCATGGTGCCGACTCCAGGAGGCGATGGAATTCCCGGCGATCCTGGAAGAGACGCCTTTTTGTCATCGGCATTTACAAGCGCAGGCAATGGAGGCGCTGGCGGAAACGCCTATTCAGGATCAGACGGGACCTTTGGATTTGGAGGCCACGGGGGCCGGGGAGGGGATGGATCCATAGGGCTGCCTACTAATATCGATACGGTGACGGCAGTTAAGAATATTGCTACTTTAACACTGAAAATTGTCGATGATGCTATAACTGAAGCTTTGCTAACTGACTTACTCATCGTCGCAGAGGCAGCGAATATTGCTCAGCTAGCTTTTGATGCAGACCCGTTTTTAGCAGGCTATCCTGTTGCAGTAGGAACGGTTAACCAGGTTTTTATTTTAGCTTTTGCTGTCCTTGATGATTTTTTATTGACAAATGTCTCCGCGTCCGATGTCGCTTCTCTTGCAGCCCAGACTGCTCTCTTAGTCGCAGATCAGGTCACCGCTTATGAAGTGTATGGAACTTCGGGGAAAGGAGGGGCAGGAGGAGCCGGGGCGCGAGGTGGCGATGGGAGTTTTGGATTTGGAGGAGGCCGAGGAGGAGATGGTGGCAACGGAGGGGATGCAACGCCGGTTTCTGTTGCATTTGGTGGACAAGGCGGATTTGGAGGACAGGGAGGCGGGGGCGGATTTGGAGGTGGAGGCGGAAGAGGAGGGGATCTAGGACTTGTTGGCGCCAATGGCAATTATGCGCCCGTGAAAAATGGAAGATTAGATACGAATTTTGGCATCGGAGGTCCAGGAGGGTTTGGAGGAGGAAAGGGAAGTGCAGGAAGTATCGATGTTCCTCCGGAAATCAATGGTCATAACGGTCAAGGCGGTTCTGGTTTTGGAGGGGCTATTTTCGTTGCTAATGGAGGCATTCTGAATATCAATGGCCCTGCCCTTTTTTGTGGTAATGAGGCAGTTCAAGGTGGCAGTGATAATGAAGGATTGGCAGGAGAGGCAGCAGGAACAGATTTATTCATGATGACCGGTTCGAGTGTCACGATTGATCCGGGAATCGGAAATGTGGTGCATTTCAGCGGAACGATTGCAGATGACAGCGGAGCGACTTCAGACAGTTTCTCAAATGCTGCTGGAAGCGGGGCGGGATTGACGGTTAATAGCGGCCTATTGATCTTAGATGGAACCAATACGTATTCAGGGACGACAATTGTCGGTAACGGCAGTGCCGATCCGGCTATCGTTCAAGCGATTGACCGTGTTGGTATCAACCAAGCCAGCTCCGTTCAGCTCAATAGTGGAATTTGGCAGGGAAGCGGAGAGATGAACCGCTTTTTAGGAACAGGGATCGGACAATTGCAGTTTGTTTCAGGACTATCAGGAGGATTTTCCTCGGCAGAAGGGGATTTTACAGTCAGTTTGAATTGTGGAGCACCTTTGACTTGGGGGCAGGCCAATTTTGTTTCGAGCGGCTCAAGTCTTTTATTCGGTTCGACTTCAGCGACCAACGATGTGATTTTTACCAATAATTTGGATCTTGCGGGGGCAAATCAGACGATTCTTGCGACTGGAAATAGCAAAAATACCAACCGCGCTATTATGGAAGGGGTGATCTCCAATGGTTCTCTCACCTTAGGAGATGCGACTCATACAGGGATCGTTGTCCTTGCTGCTGATGAGACATACACAGGAACAACCCAAGTTAACGGAGGTTCTGTTGTCCTAACGGGAACGTTACAATCGACCGCCGTAAATATTGCCAGCGCAGGAACATTCGAAGATGCTTCCGGAGGGCTTGCCAATGGAACAGCGTTACTGGTCGATGGGACATTCATTTTAGATGTTGATGATACGATTGATACTTTAAACGGCAGCGGTACAGTAGAATTAAATGGAGGGAGCCTCACCCTCAACAGCGGTATATTTTCAGGATCAATTACAGGAACAGATACGACATCGGCTTTGATTAAAGTTTCACCGGGGACCCTGACCCTTTCCGGAGCCAATACCTATTTGGGGCCGACCGATATCAATCAAGGGACGCTTACCCTAACAGGCAGCCTGCAGAGCTTGGCAATCAATGTTGCATTAGGAGCCATCTTCAATGATAATAACAATGCCCCGGACACACAAGCGACTCTGACCAATGATGGAACCGTCAATCTTCTTTCAAGCGATACGATTACCACCTTGATCAATACAGGCACGATTAATGGCCCTGGAACGTTAACGGCAACGAATTATTACCTCAATAATGGATCGATCATCAATGGAAATCTCGGTACGGGCTCCATTTTTAGTAACGGCACCGTACAATTAAATGGGACAAGTGCAGCTAATAGCATTGAAGTTCAAACAGGGACGATGACAGTCGGACCTCCGAGTAACCTTTTGACAGCCTCTCCGAATTTGACAGTCGATGCCCTTGGCACCTTTGTATTAGGGGGAGACGAAACTGTCGGAGGGTTATTTGGCAGCGGATTCATTACTCTGCAAGACGGTTCTTTGACAGCGAAAAACGGCAATTTTTCTGGGGTGATCCAAGGAGCGAATCCTGCCTATGGTTTCATCAAAGCCGGTCCGGGATCATTAGTTTTATCGGGAAGCAATACTTATGTCGGCCCAACCACCGTGAATGCCGGTGTGTTGACGATCACAGGTTTTTTGCTTAACAGCACGCCCATTTATATTGCTCCGGCAGGGATCATGAACCTTGTAGGCGATCAAAGATTGAGCATGGGAGCTACAGTCACAGTCGACGGACTCTTAAATTCCAACGGATATAATGAGACCATTAGTGTGTTAAATGGCAATGCGGCTGGAATTGTGATCGCCAACCAGTTGCAGATCAATAATGGAGGAGTCTTTTCAGGTACTTTGAATACGACCGGATTGACTCTTGCAGGCGGGACGTTCAATGCGCCTGATACCACGCTGAACAGTACAACAGTGAATGTGAATTCAGGGGCAACATTTAACTTCAGCGGTCCTTCAATAGCAACGGTGGCAACGACGACAGTTAGTTCTAACGGCACCATGAGTGTTTTCAATGGAGCGCAGTATAATAATAGCGGGAATGTAATAACCGCAGCGAATAGCATGCTGAGCGTTTTGACAGGAGGAAACCTGACAGTGGGAGGCACTCTTGATGTAGGTGGCACCCTTCAGCTTGATGCAACCGGTGTTGTGCACGCCAATGAGATCTATACGGAGCTAGGTTCTACGGCGATTGTACCCAATAGCGCGAATTTGATCTATTCGCTTCTCACAGGTTATGGAAGCATCAATAGCCTTGGCGGCACATTTATCAATCCATTGGGTTCTACAGTCTCTGGATATGTCCATTTTTTGAACAACTTTACAAACCTAGGAACATTGAGCCCAGGTTTTTCTCCGGGTCTTATTACGATTGGTGGTAATTACACAGAAAGCGGCCTTTTGATTTTAGATATCTTTAATAATGCAGCGATAACAGGTTACGATCAGGTCCAGGTCGGCGGAACGGCGACGTTTACGCCAAGTTCGCAGATGGATGTCGATGTGAATGGCTCTTTATTGGTGCCGGGAGCTTTTTTCCAGGTGATCGCTAACAGCGGTGGAGGAACAATCCCCATTAGTGGAGGGTTGGGAGCTATGTCGATCACAGTGGATGGACAGCAGGCCAATCCTTACACTTTGTTATTTGATTTGGGTACAGGCCGCCTCTTAGTTTCAGGGATCGGCCCTTTTCCACCATTTAATCCAACGAATCCTTTTTTTAATTTAGGGTGTGATTCGAATCAGGACTTAGCAGCACGGGCCATTTTTAGTGCAGCGCTGATTCATGGCAACCAGATCAATACAAACACGATCCCGGGACACTTGGCTGCCCAGATCTTTCAAAACGCCAATCCTTGCAATGTGTTGAAGTATTATACGCCGACCTATTACGGCGGCCTGGCAGATTTTGCCTCCATGGGAGACCGCGCCTTGTCAAACCAAGTGTGGAACCAAGTCTCCGTCTTTTCCAGTTTGCCCGAGGCTTGCTGCCCTCGCGTAGCGGGTTTTGGCGGGTTTTTAGACACGAGCGAAAACCATATTTACAGCACCCATGTCTCGCGGCAAGATCTCTATGCAGGGCTTGATTATGCGACCTGCCGAGGCTTTGCCATCGGCGCAGCGATTACTGAAAACCGCGGCAATATGAAGTCGTGGATGGGAAAGAACTATGCAGAAGGCAATTCAGCTTTAGTTTACTTGAAAAAAAGCGTAGGGTCAGATCTAACCCTTTTTGCCACAGCGAGCGGCAGCTTGGAAACGTATCATATGCACCGGATCACAGAAAACGGAAAAGTGAAAGCCAAAACTTCGGGCAATTCAATCACCGGCAGCTTAGCCGCTTTGTTCCACGGATGGGGTGGAAACCATTTTTCATTTTCTCCCCGTTGCAACCTGGTCTATTCTCATGCGCATGTCGACCGTTTTTATGAAAGAGGAGAGATCGATGCGTTGCATAACAATGGCTTTACTAGCCAGTTTCTCTCAGCGGAAGTCGGCTTTTCTTCCCTGATCTCGACAAAGCTTTTCAAAAGGGCGCTGGACTTCGAAGTGATCGGCGGGATCGAACAGCCCATTATGAACCGCCGGGAGCAAATGAATGTTTATTTGATTGCATATCCGGAGATTGCTTACTCAGTCCTCCTATCCAATGGACTGCAGACGAGCTTCAACGGCGGCGTCAATGTTGGGTACAACATCTTTAGAGCTGTCACACTCTACGGCAGTTATGAAGTGTTTTCCAAGAGCGGATGGAGCCACACGGCGAACCTAGGCTTCCGTATCTGCCTCTAAGAGAGCGTCTTAAAAACCCCAATTTGGAGCCCAATTCGCGCTTTAGACCAGCTTCTAATCTGTTGTTTGCAAGGTCAGAGCATTTAGTTACGTTCGCTATGACTTTATCTAAGGACGCGCTTTTCTTGGGCATCTATCGAAACATTTTGTTCATTTAAAAAAGTTATTTGACATTATCTTGCTGCAAGTTGTTGATTATTAGTGCTTTTTGCCTTGTTTTTGATGTGTTCGCGATTTTAGATATTATTCTTTTATTTTGTTGTTTATTATTTCTACGTTCATATTCTTAATAATTAATTAATATTAATGGTTTATAATGTTATTTAACTATTATTTATTTTTTATTTTGAGAGGTTGAAAATGTCGTTAGGACCTATATCGAGCAGAATTCCGGGGGATCCCGCTGTTTATCGTGAGCTTTTACAGTTGTATAGGCCGATCGGTCTATGCACCCTTGAAGATAAAGAACGGGTCTTTTCTAGATTACCTCAAGAAGTGGTACGGACGCTGTTTGACCAGGTTAGGCTTTGCGCTGGGCGTTCTCCTAATGATTCGTTGA